>CAYOBD010000180.1:1223-4586 GCA_964402005.1 uncultured Eggerthellaceae bacterium | reverse complement strand
CCCATGAGGGGGTTTCAACTGATTCCAGGAGCCCGACTGCTCTTCTGCTCGATCAAGTTCCCATCGGAGATCTCAGCCAAACTCAAACCCACATTGCGGCTCAGGTTCGGACACTCCTGTCGGAGCGTCCCCCTAGGGCCGGGAACCTGCCTGCACGCTTCCACCACAACGCCTTGCTCGTTCGCCGCCAATCTGACCAGGCAGCGGTTCGCGCATCTCGCGCAGCGCGCGTACAGGTCCCCGGCTTCCATGCTCGGCTTAGTCGACCGTCGAGGTGTACAGCGGCCAGTCTGTCTTAACGGCGCCATCGGCCTTGTAGATCTTGCAGCGCATGGCGCGGAACGCATCGTCGCCGGCGTAGTCGAGCACCTCGTCGCGGTTGTCGATGATCGAGTTGATGTTCGAGATGAACGCGCCCTTCAGCGACGGCTTCTCGTCGGGCTCCTCGGGGTAGTACCAGTACGCCTCGGCATGGATCGTGTCGGGACGGATGGCGGGCGTCACGTTGGCCATCTGGCGCACGCGGCCCAGCGGCGTCTCGATGTAGACCCACTCGCCGTCGGCTATGCCGAGCTCGCGGGCGACCGCCGTGTGGATGTCGACGCGCGGATACGGGCTCATCCAGCGCAGGGACTGCAGCTCGCGGTACATCGAGTGGTGGTACGGGCGCACGCGCGATCCGCTGATGAGGTTGAACGGGTACTCGGCGGCTATCTCGGGCGTGGTCTCCTCGCACTCGGACTTGTACTGCCAGTAGGGCACCGGGTCGAGCCCCGCCTCCTCGAAGATCGTCGGCGCGAGCTCGCACTTGCCCGAAGGCGTGCCGAAGCCGTAGCCGTTCGTGCGGTAGCGCTCGTGAGCGGGCTCGGGGACGATCCAGTACTCCTGCGATTCGGCCAGCTCGTAGAGCGTCTTGCCGGACGGGCGCAGGAAGATGTCGTACATCTCGCGCAGCGTCTCGGGCCATTCGCCGCCCAGCTCCACGCGCTTTGCGATTTCCTTCCAGAACCAGTAGTCGTCCTTGCGCTCGAACAGCGGGTCCTGCGGCTTCTTGTACGCAACGGCCACGTTGGTGAGACCCCAGAACAGCATGAGGTGGTCGCGCTCGAGCCAGCTCGCGGCGGGCAACACGTAGTCGCACATGGCCATCGACGGCGTCATGAAGAAGTCCATGCCCACGAGCAGGTCGACCTTCTCGAGCGCCTCCATGGTACGCTTGCCGTTGGTGAGCGTGGTGATGGGGTTGCCGGTCTGGATGAACATGGCCTTGATGGGATAAGGCTCCTCGTCGATGATCGCGTCGCACAGGCCGCGCCAGCTGGGGAACATGAAGTAGAACGAGCAGCCGTAGCCCTTGCCGTTCCACGCCTTCTTGATGTTCTCGTTGTAACGGTTGAGCGACTTCACCGAGCAGATGGGGAACTTCTCGGCGGTCACGCAGTCGCGGCGCTCGCCCGCGTGCTTCTCGAACTCGTCCCACATGATGCCGCCGAACCAGTCGACGCCCTCGCCGTGCGGGCCGGTGAGCGCGTTGCCGCCCAGGCGGTCGACGTTGCCGGTGATGGCGCGCAGGACGGCCTGGGTATACGACGCGGACTGGCCGGCCGCGCCGGAATGGCAGCTCGCCAGGCCCCAGCACAGCGTCGTCGGGCCGTCGGCGTACATGTGGGCCAGCTGCACGAGCTGGGCCTCGGGAATCTTGCAGATGGCCGCCACGAGGTCGGGCGTGTACTCCTTGGCCTTTTCCGCCATGCGGTCGAAGCCCGTGCACCAGTTCTCGACGAACTCGTGGTCGTAGAGGTCCTCCTTGATGATGATGTGGAGCAGGCCCCAGCCAAGGCAGCCGTCGGTGCCCGGCTCGAGCTTCACGTGCAGGTCCGCATAGGACGCGGTCTCGGAAAGGCGCGGGTCGATGACTATGAGTTTCGCTCCCTGCGCCTGCGACTGCAGGATGTACTGCCACTTCGTCGCCCACGACTGCGCGGGATTGGCGCCCCACACGACGATGTTCTTGGTGACGCCGGGAACCGGGCCGCATCCCAGCGAGTCCCAGCCGTACATGGCGCATTCCATCGAGTTGTTGGACTGTCCGCAGTTCTTGCCCTGGTTGAAGCTGTTGGGAGAACCCCAGATGTTGAAGAAGCGCCAGCTCGCCCAGTCCGCCGGGCCATGCGCGGTGCCGGCGATCTTGGTGATGGCCTCGGGGCCGAACTCGTCGCGGATCTTCACGAGCTTGTCGGCGATCTCGTCGAGGGCCTGCTCCCAGCTGATGCGCTCCCACTTGCCCTCGCCGCGCTCGCCGGTGCGCTTCATCGGGTAGTTGAGGCGCTTGTCGGAGTAGTGGAACTCGGGCGCGGCCTTCACGCGCTCGCAGGTGAACCCGCCGCCCACGAACCCCTCCGGGCACGGCTCTATCTCCTTCAGCACGCCGTCCTTGTAGCGGCACTTAACCTCGCACTGCTGCCAGCACATGTAACATGCGGTACGCTTGATCTCCTCTGCCATTTCGGCCTTCCTCTCTCGGTTGGTAGTTTGGTCTTCCTTGGCTCGGAGCCGCGGTGCTCGCCGCCGGGCCCTCTCTGCATCTCAGGTTACGGACGCTGAGATGAAGATTCAATTTCCAATAGGCGCGATTTCATGCTTACTGACGGCGGGTTTTCGGCCTTTGAATGTTCGTTTGTGAACATTCAAATTGAGCTACGACGCAAAACGCAGCCATGAGAAGGGCGCGTAATAAGTGTCATGTGCGTGTATGAACATTCAAATATGCAAGTTTCAGCAGTTCAAAGAGAAATCGTAAATTGAAATGGAGACATTTGCCGCCCTTGCGCCTATAATCGTGTAACCATGCTGCCAAATTCAGCCAGGAGGGGGTCGGAATGGACCAGGGAAGCATGCTCACGGTGCTTGACAAACCCATGAAAGCGCTTCTGAGGAAGATAACCGTGTCGACTGTCGGGTGGGACGACCTGCTTGACATGGAGATGCCGCGGGGCATGTCGGTTAACGCGGCTTGGGAATTCGTCCATTCCATCAACAACGGCATCGGCGTTGCCATTCCCGTGCCGTCGAGCTCGATGTCGGTTTACTACCGCTACTCGATGGAGCTCGTCGAGCAGGTCGTGAGGCTCTACCAGGTGGCGGCCGAGATTGCCAGCCTCATGCCGCCCTCCGAGTACCGCTGGCACCGCTGGAACGTCGATCGCGCCTTGCGCGATGCGGCTTGCGCCGCGCATCTCGACGGCTTCGACGTCGACCCCGATGCGGTGGCGGATTTATATGCGGGTTCGCGCGAGCCCCAGAGCGTTGGAGAGCGGCTCGTCGCGAACATGCTCCGGGCTGAGGACGAGCTTGCTTGGAAGC
>CAYOBD010000180.1:0-1123 GCA_964402005.1 uncultured Eggerthellaceae bacterium | reverse complement strand
GGAGAGCGGCTCGTCGCGAACATGCTCCGGGCTGAGGACGAGCTTGCTTGGAAGCCGGACCTCGAGGTGACCGTGGGCGTTGTGCGCGAATGCATCGAGCGCGTGACCGAGGGCGTCTCTCCGGAAGAGCTGGAGCGGGGCTCACGTGCCGATGGCCTTATGATCGTGCCACGCCAAGCTGTTGCCGGGCTCGCCCCGAACAGGCCCGAGCGCGAGCGCATGCTTTTCGACTACATCAACGGCACGAGCGGTGTGCGCGAGGACTTCGCTTTCGTGAGGGCGCTCATAACCCCCGACTACATCAGGGCGTTCGTGCCCGGCGTGCATGCCGCCACGCTCTCGGGCCGCTTGATCGCCCACCTGATAGCTAACAAGATGGGCACGCCGACCCTCGGGATGCTCGCCCTTTCGATGCGCAGGTCGCAATGGGAACGGGGCGAGCTTTCTGGTACCGTTTCGTACGATCGCGCGCAGATCGAGGCGAGCCAGCGTCGCGAGGTCGACATGCGGCTCTTCGACACGACCATGCTGCATACGGTGCTCGTTCAGATCGCGCTCGTGGAGGCCCAAGGGCTGCTGTCCTTCGTCCACTCCTTCGAGCGGCGTAACGCCGCCGTGAGGGATGCACTTTTCGAGTCCGGTATGTTCAACCAGCGCCAGCGCGGGGTGCTCATGCGCGCCGCGAAGGGCGACGACCGCACGTTCACGATCGCCTACCACCAGGCAAATCATGGCATTTCCTACTCTACAGCGCGTCGGGATTTCCAAGAGCTCGCCGACCGCGGCTTCCTCGATGTGGAGCTTGCAAGCAAGACCCAGGTCTTCCGGGCTGCAGCGGGCATGGACGAGCGTCTGTCGGAGACCTTCGGCATACCCGCAGCCGTCCTGGCGCTGGAGCGAAGTTAGCGAATCGGCACTTTTCGTCAGCTGATGCTTGGAAAGCCCTCCTCCGGCATGAGAGCCAGGCTCAAGGCCCTCCGATCGCGCTCGGTGAGCACGCCGAGCGGCTCCCCGTTTAGGAGGTCTGATTGCGCGAGCCGGAAGAGTGGCGCGACTTGGACGCGCGACGGCTTGAGCAGCCCCTCCCGCTCCCAGTCGGCGAGCTCGCAATACGTGTAACGCT
>CAYOBD010000179.1:0-4895 GCA_964402005.1 uncultured Eggerthellaceae bacterium | reverse complement strand
CGCGAGAGGAGATGCAGCGCTGGACACCGGGATAGACCTCGCACCAGCCGTCGTACGTGCCGCCGCACGGCCCGTTGCGCTGGCATTTCGGGCATTGCGTCATCGGGCACACGTAGCCGGTTGCGTACAGGCCGCAGTCGCCGCAGTCCATGCAATGGAACAGGAACGTCTTGCCGACATGCTCCAAACCGTGCTTGCGGTACTTGCCGTTGCCCGTGCCCAGCTTGCGATCGTACTTCTTTTCGAGTGAGACCTCACGCTTGTGGAAGATGGGGAAGAACTTCTTGCCCGGCGTGAACATGAACTTGTGGAAGATGCGCGACAGGCCGTAGTTCTTCTGGATGGAGCGCTCATAGTGCTGCTCGGGGCGCTCGGCGCGCTCGACGGAGCACAGGTTCGGGCGTGCGGTCTGCTTCCTGAAGTAATAGAAGCCGTTTTCCGGAGCGAACTGGAGCTCGCCCATGAGGTCTTCCCAATCGGGCTCGAACTCTTCGGCCAGATCCAGAACATGCAGGGCATTGTCGCAGGTGAGGCCAGGACCGCCCAGATGCACGCCGCGGTAGCCAAGACCCTTGGCGATGGCGATCATCTTCGCTGCGCGGACGTTGCGCGCTTCGACACCCTTGTCGTCGGACTCATCCTTTTCGCGGCGCAGCACCTCCAGGAACTCATCGGTCACGGTAACGCCGGGGACGCCGCCTGCGTTCATGGCGCGGCCGGCGCCATAGCCCAGGATGTAGATGTTCGCGATGGCCGGGATGTCGCCGTAGCCCTGCTCCTGCATGTACAGAATGAGCTCGTGCATCTTGTAGGCATCGTAGCCGATCTGCGAAATCACGAACTTCGCGCCCGCATGGATCTTCTTGTTAAGCTTGTAGTACTGCGGAATCAGTTCGCCCTCGTTGTACTTGAAGGGGCTCACGCAGCAGCCGGGGAAGAAATGCGTCGGTTCCTCGACCTTAGCATTCGGCCCGGGAACGGTCTCACCGGGAGCGGTGATAGCCAGACCCTCGTTCATATGGGCGATCATCTGCAGCAGATGCACGGGGTCGATGTCGAACACGGGACGCGACATGCCGGACCAGCCGGATGTCGGGTAGTCGCCGGTCATGCACAGGATGTTCTGGATACCGCTGCGCTCGAGAGAATACAGGGCGCTCATCAGCATGTTGCGGTTGCGGTCCTTGCAGCTCATGTGCAGCATGGGCGTGATCTTCAGACGGCCCATGTCGCGGGCGAAGGCGCCGGCCGACAGAGCGGAGTTGCCGCCCGGGTTGTCCGTGATGGACACGGCGTGGATGCGGCCCGTTTGGAACAGCTTGTCGGCTTCGATCAGCTTCCTGCGCTGACCGGCGACATAGGCACCACGCCCGGGGATCATCTCGGCGGTGATGATGAACTCGCCGTTATCGAGCCCCTCTTTCATTCTGTTTGCCATAGTGCAAAAATCCTCTCTCTAAATGCAGGCGCCCGACCGCGCAGATTTGCGCAGCCGGAGCGCCCTGATGACACCTAGTGTCCGTTCGGTTAGTCCTTCTTGGGCCCGAACAGACCCTCGCGGTAACCGTCGAGGTACTCCATGCAGAACTCGTCCTCGCCGAGTAGGGCCTCGGTGGCATACAGCATGCCGCGCAGGTCGCGGTTCGTCGGGTCGAGGATGCCGCCGTCCATGCCGGCTGCCATGGCCAGAATCATGAACGGGATGTTGATCATCTTGCGCACCGGCAGGCCGAACGAGATGTTGGAGACGGCGCCTGCCACATGAATCGTCGGATACGCTTCCTTGATGCGCCTGGTGGTCTCGCAGAAGATCTCGAGAGCTTCCGGCTCGGTGCCGAGCGATTCTACGAGCGGATCGATGTAGATGCGGTCAGGGGTGATGCCGTATTCCGTTGCCTTTGCCATGATGTCGTTGAACACCCTGATGCGGTCATCGGCATTCTTCGGAATACCCTGGTCGTCGGAGAGCAGTGCCACAACGCCCCACTTGGTGTCGGCGATAACCGGGAACACGATGTCCATCTTGTTGCCCTCGCCGGACACGGAGTTGATGATGCCCGGGCGCTTGCAGAACTTCATGGCGTCGATGCACACCTGGGGGTCGGGGCTGTCGATGGCGATAGGCACATCCGTTTCCTCTTGGATCAGGCCGATGAGCCATTCCTGGAGCTCCAGCTCGCCGACGTTACGGGATGCGCAGCAGTCGATGAAAGTGGCGCCGTACTCGGTCTGGATGCGTGCCAGATTACGGATGAACTCTTCGTCGCGCTCGTCGATGGCTTTAGACGTCGAGGGGATGGATCCGTTGATTTTCTCGGCAATGATGATCATCGTGTTCTCCTGTCTTTCGATCATGCGGATAAAGGATGCGCACTTATGCATCTTGACAGTAATGGTACCGCGAAATTCGCCAGCGTGCGCTGCCATAAAGAAAACTTTGGTACACTTTTTCTGTGCAGAAAGGAAGAGGCTTTGAATATCAATCAGTTGCGTATGGTGCTCGCGCTCGCAGAAAGCGGCAGTATGACCGTTACTGCGAAGAAGATGCATGTGACGCAGCCAGCTCTAACCTACCAGATCAAGAACATCGAGAAAGAGCTCGGTTTCAAAGTGTTTCAGCGCTCGCACACGGGCACAATGCTCACACGCGAGGGCTCGTTTTTCAGCGATGAACTGCGTAATGTGCTTGCGAGCTACGACGAGGCGGTACGTTTGTCGCGTGAGTTTGCGCGCAAGGCATCCGTCCAGCAGATTCGCGTCGGTACGAACGATGCGTCGCGCAACGTGGCCTCAGTGTTCCTGCGGCTTTCGGCGCGCGACTTGCCCGGCACGGAGCTGGTGAACGTATCGTGCGGATCGGTGGGCGTTTACGGATTGCTCAGCCGTGGCGTCATCGATTTGTGGTCATGTTCCGATTCGATCCTCCAGGCGGGCATTCCGGATGATTTGGAATTCGAGAAGCTCTTCGATGTGCCGACCCGCGTTTTCTTGCCGCGTAATCATAAGCTGGTGGACAGGGAATCCGTCAAGATCGAGGATTTGGAAGGGGAGACCGTCTTCCTGTGGCCGGAGGGCAAGGTGTCGTCGGTTTCCGATTCGATTCGCGGCTACATTCGCGAAAACTCGCTGGATATCGAAGTGCTCGACTTCCCGGCGAGCGTGTCTCCGATGATTGCCGCGCAGAGCGGTGAGGCGATAGCCATCTACGACGAGGGCTTCATTGCGCCGTTTACGAGCAGGGTGGTGGGAGTTCCGCTCGACTGGCCGCGTCACGAGGAGGTGGGGTTCGCCTATCTCGCATCGCAGGCCGAGCGGCTTGAGCCCATACTCGGTGCAATCCGTTCGCTGTATCAGCGCTACATCAACAAAGCCGTTGCCGATGAGGAGATGTTCGGCGAGGCGCTGTCCTTACTCGACAACATCGCCGAAGTGGTACGCACGGGCGGCGGGGAGGAAGTGGTGCCGCTCGTCAGGCTGGCGGTCGATTTGGGTCTGCCTGCTCAGCAGATCATGACGCGCGGTCTAGCGGAGGGCGCGAGCGCCGCAAACGACGACATGCGCGAGGGTCGCATAGAGCCGCAGGGCATGGTCGCCGCGGCTCGTACGATGCTCATCGGCAATCGCCTGCTGAAGAGCCTGTTCGGTCAAGCCGACGTGGCACCCGTCATGGGCAGCGCCGTCATCGGCACGGTTCAGGGCGACCTGCACGAGGTCGGCAAGAACCTGGTCGGGGTCATGCTCGAGGCCAAGGGCATCGATGTGGTCGATCTGGGCGTCGACGTGGCACCCGAGCGCTTCGTGCGCCAGATCAAACACGATTCGAATTGCAACCTGATCCTGGTTTCGGCGAATCGCACGCAAAGCCGCGCCCGCGTGAAAGAGCTGATCGACGCTCTTGTAGCCGAGAACGTGCGCGACAGCGTGTTCCTGATGGTAGGCGGCTCGGCTGTCGACGATGACTTCGCCCATGAGGTTGGCGCCGATGCTTATACCCGCGATGCCACCGAGGCTGCCAACGTGGCCTACGAGCTGCTGAGCTATTAGTGGGTGGCTTGGAATCCATTCCGTGCTATAGGGGGTTAATAGAATCGAGCAGTGCAAGGGGGGCGGCCCCCTTTTGTCTTTCGACCGAAACTGCGGACGGGGCAGGTTTTCCCGCCCCGTCCGATAACTACAAGTGTTTCAGCCTCAATCGCGTTTCGCTATTCCTCGGCAGGAGCCTCCTCAGCGACATACTCCGGGGCTGGGTTTTCCTGGACATAAGGATCGAAGCTTTCGTTCAGGATGCGAAGGGCATTCTCCAGCTGCTCGCGCTGCTCTTCCGATAGCGGCTCGAGCATGCGCTCGGCGAACCCATGGCGGATTTCGACGATGATCGCGCCGCGCTCACGTCCGGCGTCTGTCATGTCGATAATGGGGTTCTCGGGCCATTCCTCATCGATGGTCAGGGTGATGAGGCCGTACTTCTCCATAGGAGCGATGATTTCCCCGAGGGCCGGCGGGGTCATGCCGAGGATGAATGCAACATCGAACAACCTATAGGGGGCAAGTTCAGCGCCTTCTGCGACGTTGGCATCACGGTCGATGAGGACCCCGAGCACAATGTCGATCGCATCGCCGCCTTTGCCTTCTGCTTGGCGTGACAGGATCAAGTCGAAGCGAGAAAGCGAGTACAAAATGAGCTCTTCACGGGATGAGAGGAGAATCTGCGGATGCATCGCTTCGGTGTTCTCAGACATGGCAAGCCTCACTTTCTTCTATAGGGAACGGTTGCTCTCCCCAGGTTGTTTGCGCCCTATCGCAAACAACCTGTATACGTGCCGATTATAGCATGCCTGGCATAGTGATTTAAGCTTTCAGAATGAGTCACGGGAATGAGCGGCGGGGTCAGGCCC
>CAYOBD010000178.1:0-4909 GCA_964402005.1 uncultured Eggerthellaceae bacterium | reverse complement strand
CGCCCTGGCCTGCCGCGCCGCGCTCGAGGCCGCGAGCCTGAACGTGTACATCAACACGAAGGGCCTCATGGACCGCGAGTTCGCCGCTGCAACCGATGCCGAGTGCGACAAGATGATCGCCGAATACGCTCCGCGCGCCGAGAAGCTGGCCGCCGAAGTCAAGGCGAAGGTGAAGGGCTAAGCCCGAACACGGAACAATGCCGCAACATGGGGCGTCCTGCGGGGCGCCCCATTTCGTTTGCTGGTATGCCAACGAGTATTGGCTGCCTTGGCCGCCTGTCCCCGGCCCATTCTGGCTGCCTCGGCCGTCCATCCCCAGCCTGTACTGGCTCGCTCGGCCGCAATGCCAGAAAAAGAAAACCGCATAGCACACTCTTTGCTGACAAGAAAACTGCATAGCACGCTCTTTAAACTGTGCAACACGCTCTATAATTGCGTGGATACGAAACGAACGGCATCGATTGGCATCTCTGATCGACACCTGACTGAGAGGGCTATATGGAAAAGGATAAGAAGGGGCGCCTGATTAAGATAGCGGGCATCGCCGCCGTCGCGCTCATCGTAGTGCTAGGTGTGATAGGCGCAAATACTGGAGTAAGAACGGTGTTGCTGACCGATGCGCCCGAGATAACTGACGGCTCGAGGATCATAGTGACCGCTTGCGTGAAGGATGATTCCTATGCCGTTAAAGACGGTGTGCTCACCTTCGAACTGTACGATCCCGCAAACGACCCCGAAGGAAAGGTCATCTTGCCCGCGAGCTATGCCGGAGACGTGCCCGTCACGTTCGGCAACGGTGTCAGAATCCTTTGCACCGGCGTCATGGACGATGCAGGCGTGCTGGTGTGCTCGGAGCTTACAATCAACCAACCTGCTGAGTATGCGAGCGCCGAGGGCGCATCGACCGTAGCCGACCTGCTTGCCGCTGGCGATAGCGCAATCGGCAAATCGACGAAGGTAATAGGCATCATGCAGGATGGCACGCTGGCGAGCGTGGATGCGGATGTACGTTTCACCATTGCCGATGAAGCGGCTGACGGCAGCGAGCCGGCACAGCTGAAGGTCCGTTACAACGGATATCTCGCCGACAAGATGAACGGGGGCTCCCACCTGGTGCTGACGGGTTCGCTTGCCAAGGACGGCATCTTCGATGCCACGAAGGTCGAGCTCCAGGAATAGAGTCGCCACCGAGTCTGAGCGAAATCAGTTCCGATCGCGCAATCTCGTGCAGCCGCGCGACATCATGCACGAGATTTCCCGTTCGGAACTACCGAGTATTTCTATAGGCAATTTGCTACCTGGGCTTTCATTTTTTCGCTTAAAAGAAAGGGCGCGAAATCAGTTCCGATCGCGCAATCTCGTGCAGCCGCGAGACATCATGCACGAGATTTCCCGTTCGGAAGCGATTCCCACGACCCAATCATGCCCTCGAACCGAGCTAGCGAAGGATTGCGGCTCTTCATGACCTAAACATGCCCCGAACCGAGCTAGCGAAAACCGCAGCGCCTCCCTACCGAAAGGAAACGGGTCGGAATCCAAGATTCCGACCCGCATTTCAGCAACAGCCAAAAGGCTATCGATCAGTGCATCCTCTACAGGTGCGCGGCGATATCGAAGCCCGAGTTCGTGGCATCGCCGATGCTGCGCGGTGCGACAAGGTCGCCCACCTGGTAGACCTCGGTCTCGGCGATCACATGGCGCAGCGCATTGACGACGGCCTTGCGCGGACGCATGCCCGTAGCCACGAGCACGGTGTCGCAGGGCACCTCGACGGTCTCGCCGGCGAGATCCTTGTAGATGACCTTGTCGGCCTCGACAGCCTGGACTGCGACGTTGTAGAGCGCGCTTCCGCCCGCATCGCGCAGCATGTAGTCCTGCGGCAGACCCATCGAACCGCGGCGCGGCATGGCCACTTCGTAATCGTCGCGCTCGAGCACGATGACATCCTTGCCGTCGCGCGCAAGCTGGATGGCAGTCTCCATGCCAACGTTGCCCGCGCCGATTACGACGATCTTATCGCCGACTGGCACCTCACCGGCGTCAGCTTCATAGCAGAAGTGCACGTTGGCGCCATCGATGCCGGGAATCGGCGGCACGAAGTCCTCAGCGCCCACGGCCACAATCAGGGCATCGGGGTTCTCTGCAGCTACGAGCTCGGGCGTCGCCTCGGTGTTGAGCTCGATGCGCGCACCGCACGCCTCGACGCGCGGGATGATGTAGTCGATGAACTTGTAGATCTCGCGCTTGAAGGGCAGCTCGGCAGCCTTGTACATGTTGCCGCCCAGACGGTCGCTCTTCTCAACGAGCACCACATCATGACCGCGCTGCGTAGCGGTCAAGGCCGCCTGCATGCCGGCGGGGCCGCCGCCGACGACCCGGCTCGTCTTCTTTTTCGGCGCCGGAGGCACAACGCCCTCGGGATACTCGAGCTCGCGTCCGCAGAACGGATTGACGGCGCAGCCGATCGACGTATGGCGCGCATGGCGGTTGTGATACTCGCAGCGGATGCAATGGTTGACCTCTTCGTCCTCGTTGCGCGCGTACTTCCGCACCATCTCGGGATCGGCCAGGAACGGACGGAACATGCCCACGAAATCGGCGAGGTCGGCCTCGAGCACCTTCTCGGCGTTGTCGAGATCCACGACGTTGGTGGTGAATACCATCTTGGAATCCTTCAGCGCCTCGCGGAACGGCTTCGTGTACTCGAACAGCGGCAGCTGCGGACCATACATGCTCAGGTCCATCTTGGCCGCAACCTCGCGCGGCGGCTGATGCAGCGCCAGGCTGATCGTGAAGATGTCCACGTAGGGCTCGAGCAGCTTCGAAATGGCTATGGCCTCTTCGGAGGAAAGGCCGCCGGGGATGACTTCCTCGGCGCTCATGCGCAGGTCGATGACGATGTCGTCGCCGATCTTGTCGCGCACGGCCTCAAGGATCTCCAGACCGAAGCGTGCACGGTTCTCGAGGCTTCCACCGTACTCGTCGGTGCGGAAATTCGACATCGGGCTGAAGAACTGGCCGACCAGGTTGTTGTGCGCGTAATGGAACATGATATGGTCGAAGCCTGCGCGCTTGAGATTCCAGGCGGCATGGACGTATTCGTCGCGGATTTCGGCAATCTTCTCATGAGTGAGCTCGAAGACCTCCTGCGGCTCGCGACCTTCGCGCGCGGCAGCTTCGATCTCGCCCGGACGCGCAATCGGCGAGGGCGCATAGTGCACCGAGCCGGGATACCAGCCGTTGCGTCCGCAGTAGTTGATCTGCGCGGAGAGGTGCGTATTGTAGCGCTCCACCTTCTCGCGCAGAATGTTCAGGCCCAAGAGCACGTCTTCGCGGGAGAGGTCGATCTGGCTGACCTCGTCGCTGCACTCGCTCATGTTGATGGCGCAGTTGCCCAACGTCAGCAGCGCGACGCCGCTGCTTGCGATGCGCTCGTAGAAGGCAATCTGCTCCTGTGTGAGCAGGCCGCGCGAACCCCATCCGCACACGTGCGGCGTGCAGACGATGCGGTTCTTGTACTCGTTCTTCTTAATCGTGATCGGTTCGAAGCAAAGCTTGTGGTTGGAACCCATGCGAATACCTCCTCTTCGGATTTTTCCACCTGCGCATATTCTCGCATATGCCAAGCCTTGAACAATCGGTATCTCTGAAGTATGACCAACTATCGCGCATTCGCAGCTGAAACCCCGCACACGGCAGATGACGACGGCTAGCAATGCGCACGCCCATCGCCGTGCCCGAGAGAGACATTTGGGAGATTCAAATCGAGGGCTTTGCCCCGTCGCACCGCCAAGTTCAACAGACTGCGCTCACTCTTTGCTACCATGATGTCCGGCAATAGGAGTTATATAATCGAAAGATCGGAGAAAGGAGACCAGCATGTTCAAGAAACTGATTGTCCCCATCATGTGCACCGCCGTCCTCGCCTTTGCGCTTGCAAGCTGCGGGAACAGCTCATCCGCGCCCAAAGACTCCTCGGCGGAGCCCTCGGCAGCACCGGCTCAAGCCCAAGCCGCGAATGTCATCGAGAAGGCATTTTTCAAAGTGGCACTTCCCGCTAACTTCACCGAATCCGACAAAGAGTACGTCTTCAACGAAGAAAACGGCGGGTCGGTGTACGTATCCGTGATCAACAACACTGCTGAGGGTCTGGTCGAGATAGAATCTGCAGACGAGGATTTCAACGTGACCGGCACAGTGGAAGCGGGAGGCATGCCGTACACCGTCGTGAAGTCCGACAAGTGGAATAAAGCCTACTGGATCGCCGATTACGAAGACGGCTGCGTCGAAATCATAGTCAACCGCATCGACGATGACGACATCGTAAAGGCGTTCCTGGACGGCTTGACCTTCGAGCCTGATGCCTACAAGAAATGGCAGGAAGCCTCCAAGGCTGCCAGGAGCTAAGCATGCAAAAAGGGGCGCCGGCCTGCGCAGACATCCCCGAATCAAAAGGGGTGCCGACCTGCGTCGGCGCCCCTTTCATCGGCACTCAATTTGCCCTATGGCTCGGTGCGCTTCCTCTCTCTAAGCCCCCTACCTCGACGAGAGCTTACGGCGCGAAACCAATGCGCAGGCTCCCGCGATAACGGCAAGCGCAATAACAGCGGGAATCGCGCGCAGATCATCGCCGGTCTTGGGAGCCGAACTCGCCTTAGCGGCTGACGGACCATCGCTGTACGCAATCGCATAGGTCGAGAACCGGTCGCTCTCGCCTTTCAGCGTGTTGCCAGTGCCCTGTGCAATCACAGCCGCTTCGCCATCGGATTCCGCAAAGGCGATTGCGGGCAGCAAAACGAATGCGCATATCACCCGATCAAAACAAGAAGAAAACGAGATAAAGAATTCTGCGTACGTTCCATGCGACCTCCCTCACTTTGGCAGCCAGATGCGCAAATGCGCTCTAGCC
>CAYOBD010000177.1:0-4953 GCA_964402005.1 uncultured Eggerthellaceae bacterium | reverse complement strand
CATCGCTCGTGCGGATCAGCTCATCGGCGCCACCGCGGTACTCCTGGCTCCAAGCGATGATAACCTGCGGATTCCAGGTGATCACATTCTCGAGCGATACCTCGGTCATGCCTGAACCCTTTGTGATTTCGCAATCGGCGACATCAACTGCGCCGCCGACCTTGAAGGTAGTGAAGTGCGGCGAATTCTCAGGCTCGGTCTTCAAGCCCTCGGGGCCCTCGGCATAGTACACGGTAACGAGCTCGGACTCAGGCACCTTGGCTACAGCGTCAGTAACGTCCTTGTAGGCCTTCTCGCAGTACTCGGCCAATTCGTTGGCGCGATCCTCCATGCCCAGCACCGCACCGACCGCTCGATACGTATCGGGCGTTGCGTCGACGGAACCGTCGAACAGCAACACAGGGATGCCGGTCTGCTCTTGCAGGTCGTTTGCTGCGCTGATATCGCCGTCGGTGATTTCGGCAGAGCTGATATCGAGAATAACCTGGATATCGTTGGCCATGAGCGCTTCGAGATCGAGCGTGCCCTTATTGGCCCACGTACCGTAGTTTGGAAGGCCCTTCAAGTTGCCAGGCATGTATTTGAGTTCAGCGTCGGTATAGTCGCTGTTTGTGCCGGCAAGCAGCTCGGGCGCCAGCGTCACGATGTACATCTGGGCGATAGGGCTCGTTGCATACATGCGCTCCAAGTTGGCTCGCGTGGGAATCTCCACCTCGCGGCCTGCACCGTCAACGACAACGTATGTCTCGGATTCCACTGAAGGGGCCTCGACAGCAGAGCTGGAAGTTGCTGCCGCCGGCTCAGAAGCAGCTGAGCTCGAATCCGACGCCGCCGGCGCCGACGAATTCGTGCCGCATCCTGTGAGCGCAAACGCCCCCAACATGGCTGCGGTCGCAAAAGCCGCAATTGCAACGCATACACGACGCGATTTTGAATCATTGCGCGCATTTCTTCTATACATAAGGCGATCATCATCCTTTCCGGCGGCAAACCCGCCCTCGCTTTGTCAACCGTCCTATGGAACTTTATTCCTTCTTATATATATTTTCAATATTGTATTATTCATATTAATAAATATTTCTGTAAAAGAATGTAATAGTCTGGACAAGCACGGATCCTCGAGTATCGCTCTTGCACAGTTTCGATTTTCGACATGGATGGCGTCATCTCGAAAGCATCCGATGTGCTGGCTGCAATCAGCTAGCACGCGGGGGCGTACGCAGAGCAGGCATCTGCCAGCCCTGTTTCGCATCCGCCTCGCGATATGGCACAATGAAGCCATGCTGCTCATCTTAACGGGAGATATCCAAACTGGAAAAACACGCTGGCTCGAAGGGATAGTCGCCGAGCTTGGCGCGCACGGCGTGCGCACGGAAGGCGTGCTTGCGCCGGGCATCTGGCGCAAGCTCGAGGGTATCCCGATGGATGCGCCTGCGCACAAGCAGTTCGAAAAGCTCGGCATAGATAATATCCTTTTGCCAGAGGCGAAGCGTATCCGCTTCGCCCTTCGCCGCGATCTGGCCGAAGGCTCCGCCATACTCGATAGCGGCAGCCAAAGCTCCCGTGCACAACTTGGATGGGAGATCCTCGAGAACGCCATCGCGGAAGTAAACGACCACTTCGAACGACTGCTCACTGAACGTATGGCGCATAGGTCACCCTGCCTGCTGGTCATCGACGAGCTTGGCCGCTTAGAACTGGAACGCGACGGTGGGCTGACGGGTGCGGTGGCCCTACTGGAAGATGGGCCGCATGGCAGAAGCCACCATGCGCTCATCGTCGTACGCAGCAGCTTGGCAGACATCGCTGAACGGCGTTTTGCGGGCATCTGGGGCGATTCGCAGCGCATAGCACCCGATGACAAAGCACGCAAGCTTGTGCTTGGACTGATGGGCGCCGCAAAAGAAGGATGATGAGCGCGGAGTCACCGTTTCGATGGACTGGGATCAGCCCTTTTCAATAGGCATGACGCGGTTTGGAGCCGCGGGGTCTTTACCTCATTTCCGGACGCAGGGACACTTCGATGAAGTCCCCGGCGACAGGCGGATTGTCGCCATCCATCAGGAAGTACGCATGCGCTTTTTCCGCATCCATAGGTCCAGGGCGTCCACCTGGCACGGGCCTTGCCTCAATTACGCCGTCATCGGCAAGGGAAAGCGCCAATTGCTTCACGCTGAAAAAGGTGCCACCTTCGGACGGGCGCTGCTCACCGGCAAGCTTGCCGCCCTTATGGCGGAATGCAGGCAGATCGCACGCCATGCGCACGTGCAGGCGCACCGGCCCCGGCACCTCGCCGAACCAGGCCTGCATGGCCGGCCTCAGATAGAAGTCCGTCGTGAACGCCGCTCCGCCAGGCGGGCCCGAAATCCCGATGACGGGTACGCCGTCGAGCACCGAGCAGGAACTGTGATGCCCCGGACCGTGATTCGTTTGATGGTAGAGCACGCGACCGATGCGCTCGAGCACCTCGAGCGACCAGTCATCCGAGCCTTTCGACGAGCCCGCATTGAGCACGATGATGTCTGCCTCTGCAGCAGCGCGTCGCAGCGCATCCTCGATGCTCTGCGGGTCATCGCGCACGATATCGAAGATTATCGGCTCGCCGCCCCACTCGAGAATCTTGCCGCGCATGAGCAAGCCATTGCTTTCGATATTGCAGCCACGGGGGATCTCGCCGCCTGCAGGGGCAAGCTCGTTGCCCGTTGGAATGAACGCGACGCGCGGACGGGTCACCACCTGCACGGATGTATTGTTGCCGCTCGCAATATGCGCAGCCAAAAGCGGCGTGATGCGCGTACCAGCTGGAACGAGCACATCACCCGCATGCATGCGCTCGCCCGCGGGGATGGTGCCAGCGAACCGCCCGCTCGGTACAGCATCGAACAACACGTGCGTTTCATCGTCGGAGAAAGAGGCATGTTCGACAACGATGGCAGTATCGAAACCCTCGGGCATTCCAACACCCGTGTTCGCGAATTCCCATTGCACGCCGCGCACCCATTCTGATGTGTCGGGAATCGCGTCATCGCCCTGTTCCGCTTGCGCCGCCTCGAAATCATCCCAACGCACGGCCACGGAGTCCATGGCGCAGGTCAGGCAGTTGGGCATGTCAAGTTGCGCTGTTGCATCGGCAGCAAGCACGCGCCCGAACGCTTCTGTGAGCGGCACCTCCTCGATTGCCGGATGAAAATCGCATACGCTCACGATGGCCTCTATTGCCTGTTCGCACGATAACTGGATATGGCGGGAATGGTCGCGCATGTTTGCCTCCTCTTCGATTGCGGAGACAATGATAACCCTTCGAGGCGCCGTACAAGCATTAATTATGTTCTATTGAGCATAATTATCAAAATACAGGGATTCTGGCACATAACTCAGAGGATTAAATCAAGCCCGCCTGATATGGCTTGTCACAGCGCGGATTGCTCAGCGAACAAGCTTTGCGACAGAGCGGACAGGTGCCGAGGTCGACGGTTGCCGCACTTGAAGCGGAATCATCGGTCGCAGAGGCATCGGCATAAACGCCGTCGTCAACATACTCAGGCTCTTCGTAATACACTTCCTCGACGGGAGATTCCTCGACCGCCTCCGACACCGCCTGTTCTTCAGACGTAGCTGCAAAAGCATCGTCTTGCGTCGGCTCTCCCTGCTTACGCCGTTCAATAGACGTAGAACCCGATGTCGCAGAGGACCCGCTGACTGCACTATTCTCCGATCCGTCATATGCGGCATCGGAAACCGTTGCGAAGCGCTGCTCGCTTTCAGATGCAGGTTCGCCATTCGACGCCGCCCCTGATGCTTGGGTGATTTGACGCGGCAAAATCTCCTTTGCGGCAGCGACTCCAAGCGCAACCGCACCCACTGCAGCAACGACCTTTACGCCGGTACCGATTGCCTGACGGCGCGATGGGTCGTATGGCACTTTGAACGCAGATGCGAAAAACGTCCAGTGCATGGCCAGATGCACGACCACCAGGGCGCACAGCGAATAGGAAGAAATTGCATGAATCGTCTCCCACAGTGCATACGACCCCAGCGGCCACACGAAACCTGCATCAGAAAGCACCCAGCTGATGGCGACAGAGCTCACGCCAAGCGTCACCGTCGCCACAGCAAGCAAGCACGCCATCACGCCGAGCGCACGGCGCCGACCGTGCAGCTTGCCGTCGCGGCGAGCACGTATCGTACCCTTCATCCATTTCGCAGAAAGCGCCAAATGCGTTACAAGCGCTACGAAGAACACGCATCCTATGACCTCATGTAAGAATTCGCCCGTGAATTGGATGAACATCGCAAACACGATGGTCACCGTGAGAATCGTGTCTAGGACGATCCGTACTGCTTTCTTCCGATTTCTGCGAGCCATCGTGCCCCACCCCTTTGCTTCGCGACAGCGATACAGCTTCATGCAAGATCGCATGTTACGCAGGGCAGCTGAAGTTTTGCTTAAAGCGCAGAGTGCGGGATGCGCCGCAAGAATGGGCCACCGGAGTCAGGCCCCTTTGGCCCATTTTTGACTCATTCCTCTACAAGCGCATAACAGGCCGGCAAGATGGGGCGCTGGATACGCTGCTGCAGGTTAGCGGTGCTTTCCGCTAGGATCCATTGTTTGAAGCTTGCGAATATCGCCTGCTCGTCTAAGCCTTCGCGATAGCGGACGCTATCGGTGAGTTCCACGCGATCCGCATCGGGCAATACGCGCACCGAACGGGTCTCCTGACCCGCAGCAAATGCCGTGCGAGTTTCGACCAGCCCCAACTCGCGGAAGACAGCAATAGCGCATTCGATCGATGACACCGGTACAACCACTTTCCCTGCGCCTCGCGAAGAAGCAAGGGCGGACATTCGCTCGGCCACCTCGACGCTGTTCGCCGAGAAGAAGCCTTGACCATGGATGCGCTGCTGATCGCGCAGATAGCGATACACATCCGCCATGCGGCCGTGGTCGGGCGT
>CAYOBD010000176.1:0-4967 GCA_964402005.1 uncultured Eggerthellaceae bacterium | reverse complement strand
GCCGGCATGAAACCGAATTTCGTCATCGCCATGTACTGCCTGGCCATCATCCTCACGCGCCCGAAGCCTCCGCAGGCAATCATCATCGGGCTCATTGCGGGCATCATGTGCCAGATTCCCATGCTGAATGCCACGCCGCTTGTGAACATCGCTTCGGAAACGCTCGGGGCGCTCGCGTGCGGTCTGCTCATCTATGTACCGTTGAAGATCGCCCGCAAAGTGGATCTCAACCCGCTTTTCACGACGTTTTTGTCGACGGTCGTCTCGGGCTACACGTTCGCCATCATCGTAGGCCTCATGAACGGCCTGGCGCTGCCCGTCATCTTCGTAACGTACGCCGTGATGGTGTTCGGCACCGGCGCATTCAACGCCATTCTCGTGCAGATCCTCACCCCGCTCCTGCGCAAGGTGCTCAAGCGCAACCCCGCTGATGAAGGGCAGGCACAACGCAATACGGTAAAGCCGGCGACAGCGGCTTCGCCCGCGATGGCAGTGCCGACGCAACCGCGCGCTCCCAAAGCGGGCGCGATCGAGATGCGCGATTTCACGTTCACCTATCGCGAGGATGACGAGCCGGTCGTGCACAACATCAACCTGAGCATCCCCGCGGGCACGTTCGTGGGTATCACAGGTGCGGCCGGCAGTGGAAAGTCAACGCTCACATACGCCATGAACGGCATCATCCCCCATTGCTATCCCGGCGACTTCTACGGTTCGGTCGAGGTCGGCGGCTTGGACACCTGCAATGCCAGCCTGACCGATATATCGCGGATCGTCGGCAGCGTTTGCCAGGATATCGACTCGCAAATCGTTATGTCCATCGTCGAAGACGAAATGCTGTACGGCCTCGAGAATTTCGGCGTCCCGCACGACCAGATCAGCGCGCGCGTGGACGAAGCTCTGGCCGATATGGGCATATCCGACTTGCGCGATCGCGTGATTGCCAGCTTATCGGGCGGTCAGAAGCAGAAAGTTGCCATTGCATCCATCTTGGCGCTGAACCCCGATGTACTTGTGCTGGACGAACCGACTGCCGAACTTGATCCCGCCAGCTCGCTTCAAGTATTCCAGCTGCTCGAGCGCTATGCTCGCGAACATGGCACAACCGTCGTAGTCGTCGAGCAGAAGATCGCCCTGCTCTCCGAATTCGCAGACATGCTCGTCATCGTTGACAGCGGGCGCATCCGCTTCGCCGACACACCCGCGAACGTACTTGCGCATGCGCAGGAGCTGTTGGAGATCGGCGTGAACTGCCCGCGCTCGACTACGCTCATGGCGCGCCTAACTGCCAATGGCATTTACGACGGCCCGGTATGCCGCAACGTCGAAGAAGCCCACAACGCGCTGTCCGGGCTGCTTGCCCAGACATCGGCTCCGCACGGGAACGAGGGCGAGGTGCTCGCATGACCATCGAATTCCGCAACGTCCACGCATCCTACGATGCCGACACCCCTATTCTGCGCGGTGTAGATTTCACCGTATACGACGGAGAGTTCGTCGCGTTCGTCGGCACGAATGGAGCTGGCAAATCAACAACGATGCGCCTGGTTAACGGCCTTCTAAAGCCCGAAGCTGGAACGGTGCTCATCGACGGCGTGCCTACGACGGAGCTGAAAACGAGCGAGCTGGCGCAGCGCGTGGGCTTCCTGTTCCAAAACCCTGACAGCCAGATCTGCTGCAGCACAGTGCGCAAAGAGCTCATGTTCGGCCTGGAGGCGCTCGGGATCGACCCCGAAGAAGCTGCGCGACGCGTCGAAGCAGCCATAGCCGAGTTCGGTTTCAACCCCGACGACGATCCCTTCCTGCTGAACCGCGGAACGCGCCAGCTGTTGGCGCTTGCCTCCATCGTGGTCCTCGAAACGCCCGTTGTAGTGCTCGACGAACCAACAACCGGCCTTGATTTCCGCGAATGCGTGAAAGTGATGAATATCATCCGCCAGCTGCACGCCAATGGCACCACCGTCGTGATGGTCTGCCACGACATGGAAATCGTCGCAGACTTTGCTGAGCGAGTCATCGTGATGAGCCGAGGACGCATCATCGACCAAGGTCCCACATTCGAGGTTTTGCGCAACCGCGCGACGCTCAAGGCAGCCGACCTGATTCCACCGCAGATCGTCGATATCTCCATGAGCTTGGCGATTACGCATCCCGGGTTTGCGGATATGCCTATCGCACGCGCCAACACGCTCAACGAGATGGAAGCTGCCGTCGCCGGTGCGCTGGGTATGCCCGAGCGGGCTTCGACTGTACCCACGTATGAGCGGCATGCACCAGGCGCCGAAGACGCCCAGGGAATCAGGAAAGCCCCCGATCCTGCGGCCCGCATCGCCGCCTACGCTGTCGCGCATGCTGCGGCCCGCGCTGCTGCCGAAATGGAACAGCAGGAAAAGGCTACGCTATCCCAGCAAGGCAAAGCTCTTGACGGTTCGGTTGCAGCGTCCCGCGGGGCAGCTGAACCTGTCTCCGACATCCCATCTTCGAAAGGAGCCGCCCGATGAACGGCTTTCTGGAATATGTGCCCGGCTCGTCTCTGATTCATCGTATGAATCCGGTGGCGAAGCTGCTCTTCGCTGTTGTGTTCGCCATCACGTGCTTCTGCACGGGCAATCTAATCTTCCTGTGCGCTATGTTGGCAATCGCTATCGCCTGCGCTGTGAGCTGCGGCATGATGCGGCAAACGTTCGGCCTCATGAAAGCCGTGTTCGTTTTCTCGCTCATCTTGGCGATCCTGCTTCTGCTGACCACGCCAGCGGGCGACCATCTGGTCAGCCTGCCTTGGGGCTATATCGGGACCGGCTCTATTCTTGCCGCCGTCACGACCATCGTGCGCCTTGAAGCAGCAGCCATTCCGCTATTCCTGACGTTCTATGTGACGAAGGTGTCCGACCTGTCGAACTCGGTTGTAAAGGTGCTGCACGTTCCCTACCGATATGCGTTCACGTTCGCCTCGACCGTGCATTTCATCCCTGTGTTCATGAATGACATGAAAAGCATCATGGAAACGCAGACCGCGCGCGGCATAGAGTTCGATACGGGCGGCATCGTCAACAAGGTGCGCCTGATGGTGCCGCTTTGCGTACCGCTACTCGTAAGCTCGGTGCGCAAGACGAACAGTTCCGCAATCGCGGCCGAAGTGCGCGGCTTCAACCTGCGCACGCGCGCATCGGGCTTCAAAGAGTACCCGTTCGCAGCCGCCGACATCGTCGCTTTGCTGATTGCCATCGTCCTGATGGCAGGCGCCATCTGCATTACCGTGCTGCTGTAGGGCACACTGTCGCGCAACGCCACACAAGCAGCGGTGGAAAACGGAGCTAGCCGATTGCGTAGTGCCGCAGCTCTACGGTGCAGCGGCTCTCGCGTTGCTGCGGCCCCGCAGCGCTGCATCCTTGCTACGAGCGATCGGAGATATGCTGGCAGCCGTCGCCGTAGAGGGCGTAACGATCGGCAGCGATGATCTGGGCACCATCCCAAGGATCGAGCGCGATGAAGTTCTCCAAGGTAAGCGAGTCGGGGTTATCGGCACCCGTGTAGCCTATGAGGGCTATCCAGTGCTCGCCATAGCTGGCCGAGACATGGATGACCGTGGGCCGTCCAGCCGCGATTTGGTCGTAGGCCTCACGCAGCAGCTCTTCGTCGGTGCCGACGTACCGATACGCCGAATCGCCCCCGCCCCAATCGGTCCAAGTGCAGTTCGAGCACGTGTAATAGTCGTGATCGTGCACCGTTCCATCCATGACGGCATCAGCATAGGCGCATGAAAAAGAGGGGCAGCAGATGGTGTGCCCGCTGGACTCCTGAGTGCCGATCGCCTCGATGTCTGCGGCATCGTACTCCAAGACTTTCTCCGTGAGCTCGGCCTGCGCCTTCGCATACGCACGCGCCTCTTCCAACGCCGCATCGCACGCCTCACCCAGCGCTTCGGCGCATGTCGCAAGCATGTCGGCTTCAGGGGTCTTCGGCGCAATAGTTATGCGCTTGTCGGCGAACATGACATCTGCAGCTTCTTGCGTATCTGCACTTTGCCCTTCGGCATCCAATGCGAATTCTTGGCTCGCCTTGCCGGCCGCGGCGCTTGCCGTGAGAGTTCCATCTGACGCATGGGCAACGCCCGGCATGAGCGTCGCTGCAAGCGCCACGCCGACAAGTATTCGTCGGATCATGCTGCGTTTCATAATGTGTTCTGTAGTTCGTTCCACGCTGTTTCCTTCCAGCCGAAGAGGCAGCCGGCCGCATGTCGTGGTTCGTTTCATGGTGTATTCGGCCTCACCAGACCGCTCGACGCATCGCATCGGCAGCAGGCGCGAATGGCTTTGCCGCATCGACGCTTATCAGCCTAACGGGGCTTCCTGAACAGAACCTGAATCTGACAACATGAACACGACCGTTCGACTAAGCGGGCACATAATTAGCGCAAGGAAAACAAAACGCCTGTTCACAAGCATTCACATTCGAAGACAACTTTTCCACAAGCTTTCCAGGTTCACAAGGTGCGCATATCGAACACCTTTGAGCTCAGTGTCTTTCGAATTGAAATCGCCGCAAGCAGGAGCCGTGTTTGCATGCCTGATCTAGAGGCTAACTTCAACCATGCAGTTCACATTTCGCTTCAAGCAACAATCGCGCAGAGCGTTGTCGCAAGTGGCAAGCGTCGCTACATTCCGACGCGCCAATACGAGGTACAGCATGTCGTACACGCTATGGTCAAGAGCGACGCTTTCGGCAAACGCTTCATCCAGCATATCATCAACGGGCACCAATCGATCGGGCAGGCTGAGCGCGTCCTCCATGAGGCGTTTAGCATCTTCTTTCGACATGCGCTTCGTATGGAAATACTTCCAAGCAGAATTCGCGACCTCGGCTCTGAACCATTCTGGGGCAATCACATCTTCATCGGACAGAAAAAGAGCTCGCATACCCAGACCCCGCGGTGTCTTCAAGGCAATTTCCAACGCAGCGCTGCAATC
>CAYOBD010000175.1:0-5034 GCA_964402005.1 uncultured Eggerthellaceae bacterium | reverse complement strand
GCGCCGTGTTGGCGGATCTGCCGAAAGATGCGGACCTGACCACCGTAGCCGAAGCGATCAAGGCCACAGCTTTCAAGATCACGCGCGCTGGCGAGCTCATGGCGCGCGAAGCCGCAGCGCGCTTGGGCGTTCAGAAGGGCATCCTGGACCTGTCGCTGGCACCGACGCCTGCTGAGGGCGATTCGGTTGCCGAAATCCTGGAAGCCATTGGCGTGGGTACATGCGGAGGCCCTGGCACAACGGCGGCGCTCGCAATGCTGAACGATGCCGTGAAGAAGGGCGGCGTCATGGCATCGAGTTCGGTCGGCGGGCTTTCGGGCGCGTTCATCCCTGTATCCGAAGATGCCGGCATGATCCGCGCCGCCGAGGCGGGCGCGCTCTCATTGGAGAAGCTCGAAGCCATGACCAGCGTTTGCTCGGTCGGCTTGGACATGATTGCCATCCCAGGCGACACGTCTGTCGAAACGATCCTGGGAATCATCGCAGATGAGTGCGCCATCGGAATGATCAACAACAAGACCACGGCCGTACGTCTGATTCCCGCCATCGGCAAGACCGTAGGCGATACGCTGAGCTTCGGCGGCCTGCTGGGATACGCTCCGGTTATGCCCGTGAACGCTTACGCCGGAACCGTGTTCGCCCATCGCGGCGGCCGTATGCCCGCACCGTTGAATTCGCTACGCAACTAAAACGTGCCATTGGGGTCAGGCCTATTGTCTCGGGGTAAATTGGTCGTTATTTCATATCGCTCGGCAGTCACGAAAGAGGCGGATCGAGATGGCACGTCATCTACGATTTCAGAATCAATCGGAAGGGAATTACTACCATGTGACCGCGCGCGGTGCGGGAAGGCGCATTCTCTTCGAAGACAATGGCGACCGCGCTGAATATCTGCGGCTGCTCAGAAAATTCACCGCCGAAACAACCGGCGAGGTTCTTGCTTGGTGCCTGATGGGCAATCACGTCCACGTTCTTTTCCGCATGGATCTACATGAGCTGTCATCGCTGGTCCACCGATTGCATACGTGTTACGCCCAGCACTTCAACGGTCGGCACGGCCATGTCGGGCCCGTTTTCCAAGGGCGCTTCGACAGCAAGCCCGTTCACACGGAGGAGCATCTGCTCTCCGCTGTTTGCTATATCCATAAGAATCCGGTTGACCTTGGCATTCCCGATTGGGGGTCGTATGCCTGGAGCAGCTATCGGGAATTCCTTTCGGAGGCGCCTTCTGAAGGGCAGCGCATGATTCTGGGGCTGTTTGGCGGAATGGACGGGTTCGTGCGCTTCCACGAAAGCGAGCAAGTCTCCGAAATCGCTTTGGGCGGATATGGTCGGAAGGTGACCGACGCAGATGCCGAAAGTGCGCTCATCAGGCTTTACGGCAAACATTTCTCCGATGCATTGGCTGCGATGTCTGCGAAAGAGCGTGCCGAGGCCTTCGCGCGCCTGCATTACGCCTTCAGCCTTTCGATCAGGCAGATCGAACGTTTGACGGGGATCGGGCGCAATTCCATTGCGCGTGCAATCGCGAATTTCGAGAAGCTTTAATTGTTGACCGAAATACCCCGAGACAATAGGCCTGACCCCAATGGCACTTTACACTTGGATGGTTTTCGCAGCTACAGCAGCATCGACTGCGGCTTCGCTTCCTCCAGAGGCGATTGCTTGGTCGGCATTCTGACCGACAACGGCAATGGCGTTTGTGCCGTCATCGATCGGGACGGCACTGCCGATGACCTCATGCGTTTTTTCACGCAGCCATTTGATCGGATCGTCCACGTCGTTATCGGCGTACGCTGCATTCAGCTTTCCCAGTTCATTCGTATAGTCCTTGAGCGCATACACGCCGAAATCGGTACGATCGGCATTCGTGTGATTCACGAGCGGCACCCACCGTACGTTTTCGATCGTTATGCCCTTCGCATTGGTCACCGTCGTTGCAGACGAGGTGCTCTCGGCATCTGCATCCGCGCTACCGCTGGCGCCTGCGCGCACAAAATCGCAGCAAAGCATGCCCTCAAGTTCCACCTGAGGGCTGCGGACCTCATGGTCGGACAGGAAATTCCCGAGCGAATACACCACGAGCGTCTTGTGGCCGCCGCCATCTTCGTTGGCCACCCACTCTACCGGACCGATTACGTGCGGATGCGAGCCTAGCACCACATCGACATCCAGATTCGCCAGGAACTGCGCCAGATGCTGCTGCTGCTCGTCCGCCTCCATCAGAAGCTCGGTGCCCCAGTGCATGGCGACGAGCACCACATCGGCTTGCTGCTTGGCACGGTCCACATCGGAGGCGATGCGGTCTTCGTCGATGAAATTGATCGAATGCTCGGGCAGCTCCATGGTATCGGGCCAGTTGACACCGTACGTGTAGTCGAGCAAAGCGAATGTGATGCCGTTTTTCTGCAACGTTGCGATGCGGTTGTACTGCTCCTCGGTAACCGACGTGCCCGTGAACGCGACCGGCTTCGTCTCCCAGACGGAAAGCGAATGGTCGATGGCGCCGTACAAACCCCAATCGTATGCATGGTTACTTGCCGATGCCACGAAATCGAACCCGGCATCGACTACCGCATCGGCCATTTCATCTGTCGTGTTGAACGACGGATAGCCGCGCGGACCGATATCGTTGCCGCCCAGATGCGTTTCCTCTTTCATATACGCCAAATCAGCCGACGCGACATAGGGTTTTATGAAAGTGTACAAACCGGTGTAATCGTACGTTCCGTCGCCCTCGCTGCCCGCCTGGGCATCGGCCCAGTAACCGATCAGATCATCCGGCAGGTTGTCGCCCACCGCAACGAACGATACGCGGCCCGAGCCGCTGGCTGGAAGCGTAGCCGCCGTTGCGGCAGCTCCCTGCTGCGCGGTGGAAGCTGTTCCCTGCTGCGTAGACTCATCCGAATCCTGTTTCGCAGAAGAAGCCGTCGCATCAGCCCCCTGCTGGGTCGTCGAGCCGGCCGAGCCAGTTGTCCCCGCCGAACCCGCTGCAGTAACGACCGCACTCGTTTCCTGCTGCGCAGTGGAACCAGCCACAGCGCCTGCCGCCTCTTCATCGGATCCGCCCGAGCACGAACGGACGATGAGCACCAGGATGATAACCACGATTACAGCGGCAATGATCAGCACAAACGGCGGAAGATCGAAGCCGAAAAGTCCTCTCTTCGGCGGAATGCCCGTCGGCCCCAAGATAACCTGATTGGGACGTGGCCCGCGAGAAGAACGTCCTGCAGGTCGGCGACCCGACCTTTCGTCGGCGGAGCGTCCGCCAGAGCGCCGCCGATCGTCCCGTCGCGCACCATTTTGACGATTATCCGAACGGGAACGGGAAGAAGACGTCGAACCTGAGCGGGAGCGAGAACGGGAATCCGCCCCCATGCGCTCGCCCGAACGAGAATCCGCCGAGCGCGATGCCCGCTGGCGTCCGGCCGCAGAACGCGACTCGTCGTACCTGTCAGCCGAACGCCGAACGTCGTCGCGATTGATGCGGGGCCGCCGAGCACCCCTGGAGTCGATGTCGCGCCTTACGGCATGACGCCGATCAAGGTCCTGTTGATAGGCGGTTCCCCGATCGCCTTCGGGAGCGTCGTCGTGTTCGGTTACGGTTATCCGCTGGGACGTCCTGCCAGCGGCGCGCTGCCGCCGCCGCAGCTCTTCCTGCCGCAACATCTCCGCACGGCGCGCGTCATTTCTTTGGCGAGCATCCCATTGCTGACGGGCATCATCTCGATCGCCGCGTCGCGGTTCGCGATAGCTTGGGTTTCCGTAATCTTGCGCCATTACACCAGGAGTTTCGCAATCTGCACGGCGTTAAGCGCAGCGCCCTTGCGGATCTGGTCGCCCACGCACCACAACGAAAGACCGTTGGCGACCGTGGGGTCCTTGCGCAAGCGGCCCACGTACACGTCGTTCGTTCCCTGCAGCAAGCCGGGCATGGGATATACGTTGTTAGCAGTATCGTCCATGACCGTCACGCCCTCGAAGCCTTCGAGCGCCTCGCGTGCCTGCTCGACCGAGATCGGCTCGGCGAACTCCAAGTTCACCGCCTCAGCATGGCAACGCAGCGACGGCACGCGCACGCATGTGGGCGCAACCGCGATGTCAGCATGGAAGATCTTCTTGGTCTCGACGACCATCTTCCATTCTTCCTTGGTCAGACCGTCTTCCATGAACACGTCGATATGCGGAATGCAATTGAAGGCGATCTGATGGGCGAATGCGGAAATGGTCAACTCGTCGCCGCGCTTGCCGTCCAGGAACTCGCGAGTCTGATCATACAGCTCAGCCATGGCCGGCGCGCCCGCACCGCTTGCCGCCTGATACGATGCGACCACTATGCGGCGTACTGGCGCCACATCATGCAGCGCCTTTACCGGCAGCGCCATGATGATGGTCGTGCAGTTGGGGTTGGCGATCACGCCGTTGTGCCATTCGACATCCTGAGGGTTGACCTCGGGAACAATCAGCGGCACATCATCATCCATACGGAAGGCGCTGGAATTGTCGATCATCACAGCGCCGGCCGCGGTCACGGCCTCGCGCATCTGCTTGGAAACACCTGCGCCTGCGCTGAACAGCGCAATGTCCACGCCTTCAAACGCTTCGGGCGTCATCTCCTGCACCGTCAACTCGCCGGCAGGCACCTGGCCTGCGCCCTCGAACGGAATCTTCTTGCCGGCCGAGCGCGCACTAGCCAACGCCCTGATTTCGGATGCGGGGAAATCCAAGTCGTGCAATACGTTCATAAACTCTTGGCCCACCGCGCCCGTGGCACCCGCCACAGCAACGACCGGATTGGCCGGTATCTTTTTATCCCAAGTCATAAGAACATCCTTTCATTGGTTCCAATCTATGTGAGTATACCGCCACGTCGGGCGGTACCTGCATATATACGGGAAAATACAAGCGAACGTAACACAGAACGCGACAACCGCGCCGATGTCAGTCCGTCAAAAGCCAGAGGGCGCCGCCCTTGCCTTCGGAAACGAAGCAGGAAAGCCGCCCCGTTGCCGTTGCCTTTGCCTTTGCCTT
>CAYOBD010000174.1:0-5045 GCA_964402005.1 uncultured Eggerthellaceae bacterium | reverse complement strand
GCTACACGTAATGCCCGTCTCACGGCCAAACCGCCACACGTTCTAGGCGACTCGCGGCAAATCCGCCATGCGTTTAGCGCAAGAAAAGAAAAGACCCGCCGAAGCGGGCCTTTCAGTTGCATATACGGAAGTCGGCTTAGTAGGCCTTTTCCTTAATTTTCGCGGCCTTGCCGATCTTCTTGCGCAGGTAGTACAGCTTGGCACGACGCACGTCGCCGCGGCGGTTGACCTCGATCTTGTCGATCTTGGGGCTGTGCACCGGGAACGTACGCTCCACGCCCACGGAGAAGCTCACCTTGCGCACGGTGAAGGTCTCGCGGCTGCCATGGCCATGACGGCGGATGACGTCGCCCTGGAACACCTGGATGCGCTCGCGGTTGCCTTCGACGATGCGGTAGTGCACCTTCACGTTGTCGCCGACGTTGAACTCGGGAATGTCCTGTTTAAACTGCTGTTGTTCGATGGCGCGGATGATATCCATAACTCTTTCCTTCTATATGTTTGAGCCCGCTTGTGCGGACCTGCTGACTCCAGACGCGATTGGATAGTATATCCCCAGCGTTTTGCGCATGCAAGGAGGGATTTCCCTAGAAGAAAAAATCCGTCTTTCGCACACATGCGCGCACATGTTCGAACACGTGCGCGCATGCTTCGCATCTATTTCAAGGCCAGTTAGGCCTTTAAAGCGCGTTAGGCCTGTTAGCCCTCCGCAGGCGCCTCCGGTGAGGTGTCCCCTACAGCGCCGGCCACAGCCACAGCTGCCGACGTCGCGGTATCTGCGCCTGCCGACGCATGATCGGTAGGAGTATTGCCCTTCGGGATAAGCACGATCACCAAAATGATCACCACGACGATGGCTGCAATGATGCCAATCACCATCATCTTGGCCTTCTTTGCCTTGCTCTTCGTTTCCTCGAGCTGTACGCGCAACTGCTCGTTCTCGGCAGACATCCTGCGCTCCGCCTCTTCGTCGCTGGCAATCGATGCACGCAGATCAGCCGTCTCGTCAGGGTTGCGGTACACGTCTTCGACGAACTGGCGCCGCGCCTGCACCTTCGAAATCGTGTCATCCAGAGACTCGATCGTCGACTTCAGTTCCTTGGCGCGCTCCTTGAGCTGCTTGATCTCCTTCTTCAGGGGATCCTCTTCGCTTTCGAATTGCTTCTTGGTTGTGTTGTAGCTCTTCTCGGCCTGCTTGAGCACGTCTTTGGCGCTATCCGTGCGCGCCTTCGCCTCGTTGTAGGCCTGCATGATCAGGCGCTGCTTGGATTGGATGATCTCGATGTCCTCGTCCGCAGCCTTGCGCAGCTCGCTTTCGACGGAGTTGAGCTCGGACTTGCGGCTGCGCTCGTCGTTCTTGGCTTGATCGGCTGCCGCCTTCGCCTTGCCGAGCGTGTTCTCGAGCGGCTTGAGCTGCTGGGAATGATAGGACTTCATGCGGTCAAGCGCCTGCTCGGTCTCCTGCGTGCGAGCCTGCACGTCATGCAGCTCGGCGGCGGCATCCTGGCGCTCCTGCGTCCTCTGGGCCAAGATGGCATCCTGCTCGGCAGCGATGGCCTGGTAATTCATCAGGATGTCCTCGCGGTCGGCCAACTCTTCGTGGCCAGTCCTGATTTGCTCGACCAGTGCGTCGCGCTCCTTCTCGCGCGCCTTGAGCTCGCGACCCTGGCTGATGGATTCCTTCAGGGCCGAGAAGCTCTCGCGCGTCTCGCTCGGACCCTCATCCTCTTCGTCCATGCCCGCGGTTTTGGACATGTCGAAATCGCGTGCGCCCTTGGACAGGAAATCATCCGCGGCATCGGCGACGGGCTCGGGGTTCGGCAAATCGGATGGTTGCAGGGAGGGAACGTCCTCGGAACCCGGGACGTTGAAGTCGGACTCGGCCATCGGCTGATCCTTTCTCATGCGGCAATTAATCTACAAATGCAAAGTATAGCACTCGCAAAAGAGATGAAAAGACGGAGATGAAAGGACGCGGCAATCAACAGCCGAGATAGGCTGCGGGGTTCTTGGGATAAGCGGCTCGCTCCGCCCGAAACCAGCCTCGCCCGGCTATGCGCTCTTATACGAGTGCGACTCGCCCGAGACCAGCCTCGCCTGGCCACGCGGCATCCCTGTGCGCCCTTCTACGGGCTCAATTCCTGTGCGCACTTATGCTGGGGTGATCCCTGTGCGCACTTATGCTTGGGTGATCCCTGCCACCCTTATACGGGCGTGACCCTATGGAAGGCCCAGACACGAATGTTGAACGGAACGATGACGGTGCCGCAGTACGCACAGAGCTTCTGTCCCGTATTCGTGATGGGCGCACCGCAATTCGGGCAGTTCAGGCCCTCGCCGCGGTCGCGTTCGTCCTCCACCCTGTCGCGATCTTGCACATAGACGAGCTCCACGTTGTAGCGCGATTGGGTCAGGCGCCCTTTGCCGCCACGCAGCACCGTACCGGCGGGAATCGCCCGCCCTTCCCCATCGACCGTATCAGCCGTCGTCACGCATGCGTAGCGGAATTGCACGGCGCTCTGGAAAACCACGGTGCAGCGGCCTGCACCCTTCTGATAGCGGCAAATCTCGGTGCGGTGAATCTTCACCTGGTCAAATTCCTCCGCAAGACTCGCATCACGCAACGAATCTAGCTGGAGCTTAAGCGCCTCGTACAGTTCGCGGCTGCCTTCGGTGAGCACAGACGCATCCCGCGCATCTATAGCCATCAGATATGACTTCAGTACGTTCTCGGCGCGCACCTTCATATCGTTGAAGTTGAACTCAGGGAAATCCCGTGTGATCTGCGGGAGGAACAAGTTCGTCGCAGTGGCGACCGATTTGGGCGTGTTCTCCAGGTCGGTCTCCATCTTCTTGAATCCTTCGAGCAGCGAATCGGTGCCGAACGCCATCTGCGCCACCTCGCGCGCTTTGCGTCGTATGAGGTACGCCGCGATGCCTATGGCGCCGAGCACCACGACTAGCACCACTATGGGTATGACGGCGAACATCGGATCCATGACCGTTTGACCTCCTGACTTGCTGCGTCGGCGCTTCGAAGTAGCCTCGACGCTGCTTCGATGCATCGCAGCACCGCAGTAAGGATTATAGACCCCGCGAGGCGCTCAAATAAGACGGCATGGACCCTAAAGCGCCAAACAGCTGCGGTCCGAACCGAGAATCCCAGAACGTCAGACTCAACACTGGAAATCGCGCAAATCAGCCTTCTGCAGATATGCCGATCGGTCTTCGCAGCGCCCGATATCGACCTGCGTGCATTTTACTTTTGTAAAAATGCCATAAATTGCAGAGATTCTGAAGAAATCTAGTGTGGTCTGAAATGGCCTCTGAAAAACACCCTATTTGAACTGCGCAAACGGCGGTGTTGTATTCCCCGAGTGAGCGTTTTGCATCTGAGTTGATTTTTTAAACGCAAAGCGGGCTTCCCCTCTTTGCGTTTAACCCCGCAATGGCGTTTCCTCCTTCCGTAGGCAATCGCGGCGGAAGGAGGAAGGAATGCCCGAGAGGAAAGGATCGCATCTCGACTACGATGACAGATGCGCGATCGAGGAGGGCATAGAGGCGGGGCTGAGCGCCTCGGCGATCGCCAGGCGCCTCGGCGTCTCGGCCTCGACGGTGACGCGGGAGGTGAAGGCCAACAGGTCCTGCCGGGTCCCCAAGCGAAGCGGCGACGTGCCGCCCGCGAAGAAGTGCGGCAACTATATGGGCTGCGAGCGGTGGGGCACGGCCTGCCGCAGCTGCCCCAGGCCGGGGCGCCCGCACCGCTGCAGGCTGTGCAAGGAGGCCGTGTGCTGCGACGAGTGCCCGGACTTCGAGCCCAGGGACTGCCCGCGCACGGGCACATGGCCCTACGTCTGCGGCTGCGGCGAGGAGGCCCGCTCGAGGTGCCCGCTGCCGAAGTGGCGCTACCGCGCGAGGGCCGCCGACGAGAGCTCCCTGGGGCGCCTCTCCGAGTCCCGCAGGGGCATCTCCGTCAGCGACGAGGAGCTGGAGGCGATGCTCGGGATCGTGCGCCCGCTCATCTCGTCCGGGCTGAGCCCCGAGGCGATCTGGGCCGAGCACGGCCGCGAGCTGCCCGTGTGCAGCCGCACGTTCTACGCGTGGATGGAGGACGGCAGGCTGGACATCCCTGCCATCCTGCTGCCGCGCAAGGTCCGATGCAGGGGGCGCAAGTCCGGCAAGAAGGCCCCCGACCCCGAGCGGTACCGCGGGCGGACCTACGCCGACTTCCTGTCCCTCCCTGCCGAGGCGCGCGCCTCGGCGGCCGAGGTCGACTCGGTGATCGGCTACGCGCACAACAGGTCGCGCGCCCTCAGCGTCCTGTTCGCCCGCATGTCCTTCCAGGTCTACCTGCGCCTCCCCGACGCCTCGCCGGGGGCGGTGGTCGCCGCCTTCGACCACCTCGAGATGGCGCTCGGATCGTGCGGGCTCTTCCGGCTGGCGATGGGCGTCGTCCTCCTCGACAGGGGCGAGGAGTTCGGCGACGTCGGGGGCATGGAGCGCAGCCGCCTGTCCCCCGGCGAGAAGCGCTGCAGGGTCTACTTCTGCGACCCGATGAGCCCGGGGCAGAAGGGCCGCTGCGAGCGCGGGCACGCGGAGATGCGCAGGATCCTGCCGAAGGGCCGCAGCGACTTCGACCTCATGTCGGCGGCCGATTGGGCCACGGTGACGTCGCACGTCGCATCCTACCCGCGCAAGTCCCTAAACGGCAGATGCCCCATCGACCTCGCCGAGATGCTGCTGCCGGAGGGCTTCCTCGAACACCTGGGAATCGGGAAGGTCCCGCTGAGGGAGGTGGTGCTCAGGCCCTCGTTGATGCCGCACGCGGTCAGGCGGTGACGGGCGGGCGGTTTTGCGTTTAGCCCTGCAGGAAGCGGCCCCCGGGCCGGCGCCAGCATGCCCTGGAAACCCGGAATGCTGCCGCGATGGGGCTGTTGCGGGCAGATTGAAGGGATGAACGCAACGCAGCCGCTTCCGAATTGCAGATTTGAACGCGGCCTTTGCATTCAGTTCTGCAATTTGCATTCAGTTTTGCAACCAACAGA
>CAYOBD010000173.1:0-5102 GCA_964402005.1 uncultured Eggerthellaceae bacterium | reverse complement strand
GCTTCGGGCATGGGTGCAGGTGCAGGCATGAGCGCGGGCGCCGGCGCAGGCCTGGGCATGCGTGCGGACGCAGGTGCGGGTGCGGGCGCGGGCGCGGGCGCAGGCGCGGGCGCAGGTGCTGCCTCCGACGATGCCGCCGCGTCGCCGGGCGAGAAGATCACCATGGCCGCCCGCTTCAAGCGCTTCTGCAAGATCCTGGGAGGCATCTTCGTCCCGCTGATCCCCGGTTTCATCGTATCGGGCATCTGCGGCAGCTTCGCCATGATCATCCAGCAACTGGTACCCGGTTACTCGGACGACGCCGTGTGGGGATGCCTGTACAACGTGCTGTTCCTGATCCAGCAATCACTGCTGACCTACCTTACCGCTTGGACGGGCTATCGCGCGGCCGAGCAGTTCGGCGCCACTCCCGTGCTCGGCGGCATGCTGGGTATGATCACCTCCATGAGCAACATCAACGACATCGCCACGTTCCTGGGGCTCTACAACGCCGATTCGCCCTTAAGCTCGGTCCTCATGGCCGGCAAAGGCGGCGTGTTGGCGGTGGTTGTCGGCGTGTTCCTGCTGGCCCAGGTCGAGCGTCTTGTGAATCGCCGCATGCCGGATGTGCTGAAAGTCATCGGAACGCCGCTTATCACCATGCTGATCTGCACGGCGGTATACGTGTTCGGCGTCATGCCCGTTGCCGGCTTCGTGGCCTCGTGGCTGTGCGATGGCATGGAGGCCCTGTGCATGAGCGACAACATGTTCGTGCGCATCATCGTGGGTTATGTGGGGGCGGCGCTGTTCCTGCCCTTGGTTGCCTTGGGCATGCATCACGGGCTGGTGGCGCTCTACGCCATCCAGCTGCAGCAGGTCGGTTACGTGACGCTTTATCCCGCCCTGTGCATGGCGGGCGCCGGCCAGGTGGGCGCGGCTCTGGCCATTCGCCATAAGGCCAAGAAATGCGGCAACAAGAAGGTGGTAGACGTGGCCAACGCGGGCATCCCCGCAGGATTCCTGGGGGTGGGGGAGCCGTTGGTGTACGGCCTTACGCTGCCGATGGGCAAACCTTTCATCACCGCCGGCATCGGCGCGGGGTTCGGCGGTGCTTTCGTCATGTTCATGCAGGTGGCTGCGACAACTTGGGGGCCGTCTGGGCTGCTTGGCCTGTGCGTGATGGACGACGGCCCGAATGGCGTGGCTGCGAGCTTGGGCGCCTATGCGATCGGTTTGGCCATCAGCTATGTCATGGGCTTCATCATCACCAATGCTGTGGTGAAGGTCCAGGAAGTCGCCGAGCTGTACAAGGACGAGCAGTCCGGCGGGGAAGCGGCGCCGGTCGAAGGTGGCGCTGCTGCGTCGGGCGAGACTGCTGCCGCTGCGCCGGGCGAAGCCGCTGCCGCTGCGTCGGCCGAAACCGCAGCCGCTGCGACGGCCGAAGCTGCAGCTGCCTCGTCCGATTCTGCCGCTACCGCGCCGGCCAATTTTGTCTTGAACCCCAGCATCTCCCGTGGGCAGCCGATACCCCTGAGCGGCGAGATTCTGTTCGCGCCCGTCGATGGCAGACTCATGGTGCAGGAGTCCATCGACGACGAGGTGTTCAGGGAAGGGCTTGTGGGCAGCTGTTTCGGCATCGAGCCGAGCGAGGATGTCGTTTACGCCCCTTGCGATGGCACGATGACGCTGCTGGTGGATACCCTGCACGCTTTCGCCATCGAGCCCCGCCAGGGCATCGAGGTGATGGTCCATGTCGGACTCGGCACCGTCAATATGGAGGGTGCGGGGTTCGAGCCGCTTGCCTCAGTAGGCGACTCCGTCGTGGTCGGTCAGCCCCTCTTGCGTTTCGACCGATCCCTCATTCGCAACAACGGCTACAAAGACACCGTAATCACGGCTGTGGTGAAGGGCGATTAACCCGAAAAGGTGGCATCCTTACGGGCTGATATAGCATCCCTAGATGTAACGTCCCTGCAGTAGGGGTGTTTCATAAAGCCAGAGAACTACGGCACCATGTCCCATTGTAGGAACATGAATTTCTGTTCAAATAACTATCCTTCTCCTAACGATGAAACGGGGAGAGGAGAAGGATATGGCGGGTAGCATCATTTTATTCGAATCGGCTGATAGAGAAGTGCGGTTAAGCGTTCATCTTGGTGCCCGGACTGTCTGGTTGTCGCAGGAGCAAATGTCCGAGCTATTCGGAAGAAGCGTGTCGGTAATCTCGCGTCATATAGGCAATGCGTTAAGAGAGGGTGAGATTAGCGAAGGACGCAATTTGCAAAAAATGCAAAATATGAGGTCAGATGGTGGTTCGACCTTATATGACCTCGATGTCATTATCTCAGTAGGCTATCGCGTGAAATCACAGCGTGGTGTTGAATTCCGGCGGTGGGCGACTGATGTATTGCGCCGTTACATCGTAGACGGTCATGCTGAAAACGAGAAACGTCTCGCACAGCTCGGGCAAATCGCTCGGATTATGGCGCGCATCCCTGAAAGCTTGGAAACTCGGCAGGTGCTCGACATCGTGCAGAGCTACACTGCAGCGCTCAGTTTGCTTGACGACTATGACCACCAACGTCTGAGCGTACCCGAAGGAGATGTGGCTACATACGTGCTCGGATATGAGGAATGCCGACGCGTTATAGACGGCATGCGGTTCGGTAACGAGGGTGACCTATTCGGGGTGGAGAAAGACAACTCGTTCAAAGGCTCCATCGGCGACATCTATCAGAGTTTCGAGGGGCAGGATATCTATCCCAGCTTGCAGGAAAAGGCTGCCAATCTTCTGTATTTCGTCGTGAAGAACCACTCATTCATTGATGGCAACAAGCGCATTGCGGCCACAATGTTTCTGTATTTCCTCGATCGCAACGGTGCGCTGTTCGGAAACGACGGAGATAAGCTCGTGGATGACAGTACGCTCGTGGCGATAACAATTATGATCGCCGAGTCAAAACCCTGCGAGAAGGAGACCATGATTGCGCTAGTTATGAATTTTTTGGTACGGGACAGTTAACGTCGGGGGCTTGTAAAGGGGGCGATCATCATGCAGGGCGGCCTTCAATGGCATTGCATTACCATGAAATCTGGATGATGCATTCAAATCAGAGTTGCCTGTTTGGCTAGAGTGCTCCCGCAAATAGGGGATAATGGTCATGTTCTGTTGCTGCGGCGTCGTGTGCGTCGCCGGGCATTTTGCATCGCGGAGGCCATCTGAGAGAAGGAGCGAATCATGCTGCACGAAGTCACATTCCCCTCATCGAACGAGCGCGACCAGGTTGTCGGCTGGATTTATGTCCCCGCATGCGAGCCTGAGGGCATCGTGCAGCTCGTGCACGGGTTCGGCGAGCATTCGCGGCGCTATTTCCACATGATCGTGGCGCTTATGGACGCTGGCTTCATCGTGGCAGCCGACGACCATGTGGGCCATGGCGCCACGGCGATCCTCAACAACACGTGGGGCGACTGGGGCGAGGCGGGCCCGCACACCATGATGGAGGACGAGAAGCTGTTCATGGACGTCGTGTGCGACAAGTACCCGGGGCTGACGTACTTCATGTTCGGCGACTCCATGGGCTCCATGATTGCGCGCGACTTCTCCGCCAAGTACGGCAAGGAGCTGACGGGCGTTATCTATTGTGGCACGACCGGCATCTTCAAGAACACGCACGAGGTGCGTGCGAAGGTCGACGCCGCCATCCAGGCTGGCGCTGCGCACGAGAGCGACCCGGCGTTCGTGACCGAGCTCATGGGCTGGATGTTCAGCCGCTGCGAGGAGGGCGTCACACTCGGCAACGAGTGGATTTGCCACGACCCGTGCGTGCAGAAGGACCACGCCGAAGACCCGTTCGACGCGTTCACGCATCCCACGCACAACATCAGCCTGCGCGATTTCATCGACATGATGCTGGTCATCGAGGGCACCGAGTGGGCGGAAAAAGTGCCGGCCGACCTGCCGATCCTGTGCATCGCGGGCGATCAGGATCCAGTGGGCAACTTCGGCGAGGGCGTATACGCCTGCGCGAATTGGCTGACCGACACCGGCCACGACGTGGTGACGAAGCTCTATAGCGGCTATCGCCACGAGATCCACAACTACGACGATATCAAAGATGACGTCGAGGAGACCATCATCGACTGGATGTATGAGAACCTATAGGGGATGGGTGGCGCCCGGGCGTGCGTCCTGCGCCCCATGCCGTAATGGCCGAAATGCCAACATCTGCTTAGCGTTCGAATGGGACGGGTGCGAGGCGTCCGTCCCATTCTGTATTGGCCGAAGCGCCGCCTGGCGACGAGCCGAAGCGCCGACTGGCAACGAGTTGGATACATAGGGTGGCGAATCGTCGCTGTCGTGCGATAATGGCATCGTAATGCTGATTGATGCGAAAGGATACGGCAGGAAATGGATGCGGTTTGGGGATTTTTATCCGGTGTGCTTGTTTTTGCGGGGATCCTTGGGCTCATCGTCCTCGTCCTGGTCGTAATCGCCATCATCTATATCGTGCGGCGCGTCATGTTCGCCGTGCGCGGCGAGGATTACGTACCCCTTATCCAGCGCAAGCAGAAGCAGCGCCCGTATGAGCACCAGGACATCGACGCCGGCTCGACGGCAGACTCCATCAGCGACATCCTGCGGCGCTATCAGCAAAACGAGATGGTCGGCATCTATGCGCGCAAGGCCCTGTCAAACCTGGGGGACATGAATCGCAAGACGACCTACCTGCATTCGGTGCTGGATGCGAAATTCCAGCATGGCAGCATCAGCTGGGAGAAGTTCGCCGTGGCGGCCGACGCTGCGGAGAAGGCCATTCTGCGTAACTGCTCGGCGCTGGCCAATCGCATCCAGACGTTCGATTCTGCTGAATACAAAAGGCTCGAGCGCGCGCAGCGGCTGGCAGATCGCGATCGGGGTCCGGCGCTTAATGCGACGGATGCCGAAAAGCACGCCCTGATGCGGTCCGTCGTCGCCGACATGGAGGCGATCGAGCAATCGAACGCGCAGCTTCTGTTGGAGCTGGATAAGCTGTCTGCGGAGCTGGGCAAGCTGGCTGACGTCGACACGAACGAGAAGAGCGAGCGCATTGTCGATGAGATACGCACGCTCATCGATGAGA
>CAYOBD010000172.1:0-5107 GCA_964402005.1 uncultured Eggerthellaceae bacterium | reverse complement strand
CGCTGTCACCCGCCCCCGCTGCCATTACCCTCCGTCCCCGTTGTCACCTAGTGCCCGTTGCCTTCTTTCGGTTGCAGAACACGCGGCAGGGGCAAAACAGTACCGATAACGCAAGCAAGCCCCATCCAAAGAATGCTGCGAAGCGGGAAGCACAGAATGAGCAACGCCAACACGAGCAGCGGACGGCGGAATGTTCCACCCAGATAAGCCGCTGTGACCACTGTAACGCACAGCATCGGATCGGCACCCGTGAGCAATGCCATACCGTAACCAGCGCTGATGCCCGCATAGATATTGGGGAAGAAGTTGCCGCCATGCCAGCCCATGTTCAAGCACAGGGACGTTGCCGCCACTTTGACCAGCCCGGTGCACAAAAGCACAGCCACACCGACCGTCTGCCAATTCTGTTGGATTTCAAAGCCCTGCTCCTCGCCGCAAAACAGCACGTTGGGCAGCGCCACGGCAATGCATCCGATAATTACACCTGCAACCAGGGGTTTCAGTATCGCGAAACGTCCCATCACGTCGGCCAGGCGCAGCGTGGCGCGTTCGGCTGCATGGTGGATGAGGGTCATCGCATATGCGAGCACCAAGCATGGGATAGCCCACAGAAATTCGACGCCCGTCGCCGATACGGCTTCGAAATGCGGAATGCCCGCGAGCCCGCCGGTGATCTCGGTCAGCAGCATCAGGCCGCCCATCGACCCGAACGCCGCTGCAATATATAGGATGATCTTCGCGCTGCGTCGGAACGTATAGTCATCGGGGTTGGGACGTCGCGCGGCAGGCACGTCGGCAGATGCAGGACCCCTGCTCTCATCACCTTCCTCCGATGCCGCCGCTTCAGATGCGTTTCCCATATCCCGCGCTGGCATGGCATCTTCGCTCGCCATGGCTATCCCGGCAAGCGGCGTGCCGAAGATGGCGGAAATCGATGCAGAGATTGTCAGATCGGTGACTTCTTTCACACGCAAGCCGGCTGCGCGCAACGTACGTCCGATATAACTGCACCCCGCAGCGATAAGTCCGGTCAACCCCGCTTCCAAGCCCACCGATCCGCCGAAAACGAGCGGCAGCAGAAACGCCACCACGCTGGCAGGGATGTTCCTCAGTTTATAGGAGCCCGTCTGCTTGACCTGCGCCAGCACTTTCATCAGCGGTTCGGGATCGCCGCCGACGTACTTGGACCATAGACCGATGATCAACCCACCGGCCGTGCACAGAAGAATGGGCATGAACCACGGCAGTTCGCCCTCCATCACATTGTGCCAAAGCAGGTCGGTAAGAGCCATCGAAAGCCACAGTGCCACGAACACCAGGAAACCGATAACGAACCCGATGACCAGCGCCAGCACAACCATCTCAATGCTTATGGATGCCTTCTTCGCTCCGCCCTCTATCGGATTGCCATAGTCCCGCACGAACGGTTTGGCAGGCTTCGCGAGCTTTTTCGATTTCGCAGGCTTTCTCGATTTTACAGACTTTCTCGGTTTAGCCGGCTTGCGCACATCCTCGCGTCCGCTAGAGCGATCTTCTTTTTCGTGGGAGTCGGTCATCGTGAGCGCCTTGTCTTTGCAGTCGGTTTCCCCAACGTTTGCAGTGTAGCGCTTTCTTCCAGAACTGCGGCTTACATCAGGCAAAGCAGCAGTCGTGAATTCATCTACTCCGTCGAGGATTGGCAAGCCCAGTTGTCATTCACCGACTTTTTCAACAAGATTTATAGAAATATGCATGCACGACGCTAGCCGATAGTCTTACGATGTGTTTAAAATAGTGCGCAATTATTCTACGACTTTCTGATATATAGTTACTTTTGTCATATTTTCAAACCAAGGCGGAATACAACCGAGAGGCGGAACCGAAATGCTGGTAACGACGAAGGGGCGCTACGCATTGCGCATGATGCTGAACATTGCCGGCTATGGCACGGATTGCAAAATCGCACTGCGCAAAGTTGCCGAAGAAGAGAAGATCTCTTTGAAGTACCTCGAGCAACTTGCACACTCGATGGTGGAAGCCGGGCTGCTGACCAGCGCCCGCGGGCATGGCGGCGGTTACGCCCTCGCCCGTCCAGCGTCCGAGATCAGGGTCGGCGACGTGCTGCGCATCGCCGAAGACGGCATTACGCCGGTCGCATGCGCCGCTCTTGACAGCGAATGCGTCGATGGGAAGGAATGCCCGACCATGAAGTTCTGGGCAGGACTCAACAAGATCATCGATGACTATATAGACAAGCCGACTCTCGCGGATTTGGCTACGCCTCGCGCTCTCGAAGCGTAAACCGAGTAGCTTGGACGAAAATCGGAAGGCCCTGTTCCGAGAAACCTCGGAACAGGGCCTTTTGCGAGCCGAGATGGAATATCCCCGCGGTTCGCTTAACCCATCTCCAGGGCTTCCGTGATATCCAGCCATTCCGATTCCAGCTGATCTAGCTGGACATGCAATTCATCTATCCCCTGTTGGATTTCGCCAAGGGCAACGTAATCGGTTGGATCCGCAGCCTGCAAACGCGCTTCCGCCTCCGCGATGCGCCCATTGGCCGTCTCCATCTTGCGCTCAACCGATTGCAACTGCTTCTTCAAAGCGCGCATCTCCGCATTCGATAGATGGCCCGCAGGTTCCTCCGATTGCGATGCAGAAACCTCCGTCGAACCTTTTCCCTGCTTTGGCATCGACGGTTCCGCAGCATCTGCGCGACGCTTCTCCATGATGCGCACGTATTCTTCGACACCGCCCGGTAGATGCCGGATCTTGCCATCGATGATTGCATATTGGTCGTCCGTCACACGTTCCATCAGATAGCGGTCATGAGTTACCAGCACCAGCGTTCCCGGCCAGCCGTCCAGCAGGTCTTCCACAGCCGCGAGCATGTCGACATCCAGGTCGTTGCCCGGCTCGTCCAAGATCAGCACGTTCGGCTCTTCGAGTAATATCAGCATCAACGCGAGCCTGCGCTGCTGGCCGCCCGACAAATCGCATATGGGCTCGTTCATGTCAGCGCGCGTGAATCCCAGCCGTTCGAGCAGCTGGCGTGGCGTTACATCCTTCCCGTCGAGCATGACCGCATGGCCGAAGCGACCAACCACCTGGCGCACGCGATCTGTCCCGAAATCGAGCAACTCGCCCAAATGCTGCGAGAGCACGGCGAATCTCACGGTTTTGCCGATCTTCACATAGCCGCTCGTCGGACGAATCTTTCCCTGCATCAGATTGAGCAGGGTGGTCTTTCCCACCCCGTTTTCGCCGACGATACCTACACGATCGCCCGGCCCCACGCCCCATTCGACGGCATCGAGCACTACGTTGTCGCCATAGGCCACGGTAGCCCGGTTAAGGTCGACCACCTGTTTGCCCAAGCGCGATACGGCCATGCGCTTGAGCTCGAGTTCGTTGCGTAGGGGCGGCACGTCGGCGATTAAAGCTTGAGCCGCTTTAACATGGAATTTCGGCTTCGTCGAACGCGCCCGCGCGCCACGTGAAAGCCATGCCAGTTCGCGACGTAGCTTGCTTTGACGGCGCTCCTCGGTCACCCGCGCCACGCGTTCGCGCTCCACGCGCTGCATGATATAGGCCGAAAAGCCCCCTTCGAACGGCTCAATGCGGCAGTCATGCACTTCCCACATGGACGTACACACCTCATCGAGGAACCAACGATCATGCGTTACGACAAGGAGGGCGCCTTCGCCTTGACGCCACCGTGAACGCAAATGCTGCGCCAGCCAGGAGATAGCGCGCACGTCCAGATGGTTGGTAGGCTCGTCCAGCATGAGCACATCCCAATCGCTCACGAGCAAGCGAGCTAGGTCGACTCGACGGCGCTGACCGCCAGAAAGCTCTCCTATCTGCGCCTCCCAGGGAATATCGCCCGCGATGCCGTCGATGATCGACCGCGTACGGGCATCGGCCGCCCACTCGTATTCAGGTGCATCGCCCACGATTGCACGATGCACGGTAAGAGAACTGTCCAGCTTATCGTGCTGGCCCAGCACGCCTACTTCGATGCCGTTTTTGCGGATGGCGCGTCCTTCATCGGGTTGCAAACCGCCCGAAAGCAAAGCGAGCAGCGTGGATTTGCCATCACCATTGCGTCCCACGATACCGATACGGTCACCTGCATCGACGCCGAGCGATACGTTTTCCAGCACCTTTTTGGTGGGAAACTCCACGCTCGCCTTTTCACATCCCAACAGGAACGCCATATTCCGCTGCATCCTTTCCCGGTTATCGGACCGAACCATGGTAAACCAAAATGCATGGAAAGCGAGCGCCCCGTGGGCCATCGGAGGCAAGTGCGGTGCCCCAACCAAAAAATGGGCCACCACCTCTGCCCCAGCAGCCCACTGCTGCCGTATCATTGAAAGTGGGCCATCACCCCGTCCCAGTGGCCCACTGCTGCCGTATCATTGAAAGCAGCGAAGGAAGGCGGCGGCATGGCACACGAGTACAGAGTCTGTGTTCTACCGGGCGATGGCATCGGACCGGAAATCATACGCGAGGGCATAAAGGCGCTCGATGCGGTTGGCGCCCGTTACGGCGCAAGCTTCACCTATGAGGAGGCGCTGATCGGCGGCTGCGCCATCGACGAGACAGGAACCGCTCTGCCCGAAGACACTGTTGCATGCGCACGCACTGCCGATGCAGTGCTGCTGGCAGCCGTCGGCGGACCCAAATGGGATACGACCGACCCGGAGCGGCCCCGCCCCGAACAGGGGCTGCTTGGCATCCGCAAGCAGTTGGGTTTGTACACGAATCTGCGTCCCGTATGCATATTCGGTGCGCTCGCCGACGCGTCCACGCTGCGCCCCGAAGTAGTGGAGGGCGTCGATCTGATGATAGTTCGCGAACTGACCGGCGGGTTGTATTTTGGAAAACGCGAACGCGTTTTCGACGAGCCGGGTTCGGGGGCCAACGGCGCAACAGGCCAACGCGCCTACGATACGATGGAGTATCGCGAATATGAAATCGAGCGCATCGCACGCCGGGCATTCGAAGCCGCGCGTGCGCGGCGCGGGTTGGTGCATTCCGTCGACAAGGCGAACGTGCTGGAGAGCAGCCGTCTGTGGCGCGAAATCGTACACCGCGTCCATGATGAGGAATTCCCGGACAT
>CAYOBD010000171.1:0-5188 GCA_964402005.1 uncultured Eggerthellaceae bacterium | reverse complement strand
GCGACTGTCACAAACAGTCCTCGCTCCCGCTTCGCCCGCGGGGCGTTGCAGCCTCAGAAGGTTCGGATGCAGGGGCTTCTGCAGGATGTGATGATGCGGACAACGGGGACGTAGCCTTTTGTCACCCGACGCTATCGCCTTGGCGTTCCTTTGCGGAATGGAGGAAACGATGGACGCTTACTTGGAAGATGTGCTTGCGGGGCGAGCGCGGCTGCTGATGGATGGAGCCATGGGCACGATGCTCGCAGCGCGGGGCGTTAATCTTGATGCCAAGCTCGAGCTGCTGAATCTCACCGATCCGGCGATGATCACCGAAATACATCGCGCCTATGTCGAGGCGGGAAGCCAAGCGATTACGACCAACACGTTCTGCGCGCATGCGCGCTATTTGGGCGAAGATGCCACGCCCAGTGACGTGTTCGCGGCGGCGGTTCGCTGCGCCCGTGATGCCGGAGCGCGCTATGTTGCCGCCGATATGGGACCCCTTCGCGAGTTCGTCGATCCATTCGGGCCCATCTCTGAAGACGAGGCGTACGATCTATTCGCCGGCCAGGCGCGCGCGGCGCAGGAGGCGGGCGCGGATTTCGCCATAATCGAGACTATGTTCGATCTTACCGAGGCGACCATTGCGGTGCGTGCCGTTCGTGAGAATACCGAGTTGCCTGCGTTCGCCACGATGGCTTTCAGCGACGGCGGCCGGACTATGTTCGGCGTGACGCCGCGCCAGGCCGCACGCGGGCTTGTGGAGGCGGGTGCCGCTGCGATCGGCGCGAATTGCGCGCTGCCGCCGGCGGGTTTGCGCCCGGTTGCCCAGGCCATGCGCGAGGTCGCATCCGATATGCCGATCATCGTGCAAGCGAATGCTGGTCTGCCCGAGAAGCGCGAGGAAGGCATGCGCTATCCCGTCGATGCGGCCGAATATGTCGCCGACGTGCGCGGCATTCTTGAGGACGGCGCTGCGATCATCGGCGGTTGCTGCGGCACCGACCCCACCTACATCGCCGCCCTTGCCCAGCTGCTTGCAGAATGATTCAAGAGGGTGGGCTGTGAATAGCCGCGTCCTTTACGAGCCGAAAGCTGCGCTTGCTAGCTGATGGTCAGCCCATGTGCCGATGGTCCGCTCGCGAGTTGAGAGCCTTGCTCTCTCGACTTGCCGGGCGATGAAACTCGTTCAGATTCACGTTGCGCTTTCCGCCAGGTTCCCCTACAATAGAACAAACGTTCTAATCGAAGGTGTTGTATGAAGAAGATGCGCACAGTCCTGGGAATCGATCCCGGGTTGGCGAATACCGGCTGGGGCATTGTCCGGCAGGAAGGCTCGCGGCTTTCCTGCGTGGCATACGGGTGCGTGTCGACATCTGCGGATGACCCGCTTGAGCAGCGTCTGGCAAAAATCCACGATCAAATCGGTGCCGTAGTCGAGCACTATGCACCCTCGTGCGTGGGCATCGAGACCGTTTGGTTCGGGCAAAACATCACAGCGGCGTTCGCGACGGGGCAGGCGCGCGGAGCGGCACTCGTGGCATGCGCGCATGCCGAGTTGAAAGTGGGGGAGTTCACCCCGCGTCAGATCAAGATGGCCGTCGTGGGCACGGGCACTGCGGACAAGGCCCAGGTGCAATACATGGTCAAGCAGCTTCTCGGCTTGCAGGACCCGCCGAAGCCCGATCATGCGGCAGATGCGCTGGCTGCAGCCATCTGCTATACGACGCATGTCGGGCTGGCTGATAGCGTGCAGGCAGCGGCCGCTTCCGACTCCGAAGGCAAGAAGAAGGGGATGGCATCGTGATAGCGTTTCTGGAAGGCACCGTGGCGGGTAAAACCCTGACCAGCGCCTATGTGAATGTAGGCGGCGTCGGTTTCGAGGTGGGCATGTCCTCCTCTTCGCTTGAGAAACTACCCGAGACGGGCAAGCCGGTGTCGGTTTTCACATATTTGCAGGTGCGTGATGATGCCATGGCGCTGTACGGCTTCATGACTTTGGAGGAAAAAGCGCTGTTCGAGAAGCTGATTGCGGTGTCTGGCGTCGGGCCCAAGGTGGCGCTTGCCGCACTGTCATCGTATTCGCCTTCGCAGCTGGCCGATCTTATCGCTGCGCAAGATGTGGCGGCAGTTCAGCGCATCCCGGGCATCGGCAAGAAGACAGCATCGCGCATCATCCTTGAGTTGAAGGGGTCGCTCGACGAGGGGCTCGGCAGCATGTACGATGCGCCCGCGGATGCCAAGGGCGCCGCGCTTGCCGGCGCGCGTGAGGCGCTGCTATCCATGGGCTTCACGTCGGCTGAAGCCGATTTGGCGCTGAAGGGTGCGCCTGCGGACGGCACGGAGCAGGCGCTGCTACAATACGCCCTGAAGAAGCTTGGCGGTAAGTAGGAATCATGGCATCAGGTATACAGCTCGAAGGTGTGATGTTCGACGCGGGCATGCAGTCCGCACCTCTGCACGGTCGTGGCGCGGATGACGCAATCGAGCGCGAGCGTGCGGTCTCTGCCGAGTTGCAGGAGGACGACTTGGCGCTCGACCGCAGTCTGCGTCCGAAGTTTTTAAAGGATTACCTGGGTCAGGAAAAGATCAAGGAATCGCTTTCGATTCTGATAGAGGCGGCGCGAGCCCGCGGTGAGGCAGCCGACCACATCCTGTTCTCGGGCCCGCCCGGTCTGGGCAAAACGACGCTTGCGGCAGTGGTCGCAAACGAGTTGGGCGCCAACATCAAGACAACGAGCGGTCCTGCCATCGAGCGCACGGGCGACTTGGCAGCGATACTGACGAACCTCGATGAGGGCGATGTCCTGTTCATCGACGAGATCCATCGTCTGAACCGCATGGTCGAAGAAGTGCTCTATCCTGCGCTCGAGGATTTCGCACTCGATATCGTGGTGGGCAAGGGGCCGGCTGCGCGCTCCATCAGGCTCGATCTTCCGCATTTCACGCTGATCGGTGCCACGACGCGCACAGGCTTGCTCACGGGTCCTCTGCGCGATCGCTTCGGCATCGCGTTCCGGTTGCAGTATTACACGCCCGACGAACTGGCCGCCATCGTGCGCCGTTCGGCTTCCATCCTGGGCGTGCAGATCGATGATGAGGGGGCGCTTGAGATCGCACGGCGCAGCCGCGGTACGCCACGTCTATCGAATCGCCTGCTCAAGCGCGTGCGGGACTGGGCGCAGGTGCGCGGTGACGGTGAGATTGACGAGAACATCGCCGCTGAGGCGCTGTCGTTCTTCGAGGTCGATTCGCTCGGGCTCGATGCTATGGACAACCGCATTCTGGAGATGCTCACAACCCAGTTCGCAGGGCGGCCCGTCGGGTTGTCGACGCTGGCAAGTGCGCTTTCGGAGGATGCGGATTCCATTGAGGACGTGTATGAGCCCTATCTCATGCAGCAAGGGCTGATCGTGCGCACGCCCAAGGGCCGCCAAGCCACAGCGCGCGCATGGGAGCATCTGGGCATGGTTCCGCCAGAAGGGATGTAAGACTGTGCTCGAGCAAGATTACCTGATGAAGCTCCTGTTGCAGTTCTTCCAGGCTATGGTGCGCGCTTCTGCGCTCAAGGACGAGAAGGACGATCCCGAATCGGCAGCCGACTTGCTTGAGGACGCAATCGGCAATGCAACCGAAATGGACGGCGGCGTTCTGTTGTCGCTTGCGCCCGAATCCATCGCCCAGGTGATGAAGGTGTCGGGCGTCGACCCCAACGTTACGCAGTTCGTGGCGCGCAGCCTGCTGCTCGAATCGGTGTATCTGGATGAGGCGGGCAACAAAGGCCTGGCGGCGGTGCGTGCCGCGCAGGCGCGGGCGATTGCCGATGAGTACGGCTTCGGTTTGCCGGATGACCCGTCCGATTTCGATACGATCACTGAAGGGCTTGAGGAAGCCGCCGAGGCGGGCGGCTTCACGGATGAAGCCGGCATATACCGCGAGGCCATGGGCGAGCAGGACACTCTTGCCGAGCTGCTGAGCGCAACAGGCGTCGAGTTCGACGTCCAGGATCTTTTCGCCGATCCCGACACGTACTTCGAGCCGATCGGAGAAGAGCGCGAGGATCCGCGCCAGTTCGGCTACTTCATCGACCTGGAATAGAAAATGTGAAATTAAGGCGACCTTAATTTCACATTTTTCAGGTCGTCCAAATTTCGCTTTATGCAGCGTCGGAACCATATTCCTTTTCGCGGTAAGGATTCCGCCTGCCTGTTTTGTTGTTTGCTCCATCTGAATAAAGTATATAATGCGAGCTTACGTCACAGTTAGAGGTATGCGACGCAGCGAGTATTCATGCGGAGGAAGTGAAGGGGAAATGGTTACTGGGGATTTCGCGGTCATCATCGCGATACTTGTGTACTTCGTCGTCGTTCTGACGATCGGTTTCATCTATGCGAAGCGCTCGAACTCTTCGACGTCCGAGTACTTCCTAGGCGGCCGCAAGGTAGGCCCGTGGTTCACGGCGCTGTCTGCCGAGGCGTCCGACATGTCGGGCTACCTGTTGATGGGCTTGCCGGGCCTTGCGTACTGGTGCGGTGCATCGGACGTGGGCTGGACGGCAATCGGCTTGGCCATCGGCACGTATTTGAACTGGCTGCTCGTTGCCAAGCGCCTTCGCCGCTACTCTGTGGTGGCCAACGATTCCATCACGCTGCCTGGTTTCTACTCCAACCGCTTCCACGATAAGAAGAACATCGTCGGCACCATCGCCGCCATCATCATCCTGATCTTCTTCTGCGTATACTGCGGCAGCTGCTTCGTTACGTGCGGCAAGCTGTTCAACACGCTGTTCGGCTGGGATTACACCCTTATGATGGCCTTCGGCGCCATCATCGTGTTCCTGTACACCATGGTCGGCGGTTATCTGTCCGTAGTCGCGACCGACTTCGTTCAGGGCTGCTTGATGTTCTTCGCTTTGCTGGTCGTGCTTATCGGCTCGATCACAATGGCAGGCGGCTTGGACAACACCGTCGCATTCCTTTCCGACATACCCGGCTATCTGTCCATGACGAGCATGTCGGTGCCAGTGACGAACGCGGATGGGGTTCAGGCGGTCGCTGCAGGTGCGGCGGCCTTCCAGGGCCAGACGATCGTCAACGGCCAGCCGCTGTTCGATATCCCTGCTGAGTACGGTTTGCTCACCATCATCTCGACGATGTCGTGGGGCCTCGGGTATTTCGGCATGCCGCAGATTCTCGTGCGCTTCATG
>CAYOBD010000170.1:0-5208 GCA_964402005.1 uncultured Eggerthellaceae bacterium | reverse complement strand
GATTCCATCATCAACCAGGCCAACGAGATGGGCACGCATATGTTCATCTACACGGGCGGCGAGCCTCTCGTGCGCAAGAAGGACATCATCCGCCTGTGCGAAGCGCATCCCGACAGCTCATTCCTGTCGTTCACGAACGCAACGCTGATCGACGAGGAGTTCTGCCAGGAGATGATCCGCGTCAAGAACTTCGTGCCGGCCATCTCGGTAGAGGGCATCGGCGAGGCGACCGACGGCCGCCGCGGCGAGGGCACGTTCGCCAAGATCGATCATGCCATGGAGCTGCTGCGCGAGCATCAGCTGCCGTTCGGTGTGTCGATCTGCCACACCAAGGAGAACGCCGACGCCATCGCCTCCGAGGAGTTCATCGACTGGCTGATCGAGAAGGGCGCGCTGTTTGCGTGGATCTTCACGTTCTTCCCGGTGGGCGTCGACACGACCAACGAGCTGATGCCTACGGTCGAGCAGCGCGAGGAGCTGTACCACTTTATCCGCGCGATGCGTCTGACCAAGCCGATCTTCACGCTGGACTTCCAGAATGACGGCGAGTACGTGGGCGGCTGCATCGCCGGTGGACGTCGCTACCTGCACATCAATGCTAACGGCGACGTGGACCCCTGCGTTTTCGCGCACTACTCCGACTCCAATCTGCATGAGGTGTCGCTGCTTGACGCTATGATGAACCCGCTGTTCAAGGCGTATCACGACAACATGCCCTTTGACGGCAACAACCATCTGCGTCCGTGCCCGATCTACGAGAACTGCGGCAGGCTGGCCGACATGGTCCACGAGACCGGCGCGCACTCCACCGACCTGGTGCAACCGGAGGATGTCGACGACCTGATGGACAAGACCAGGCAGCGTTCCGAGGAGTGGCGTCCCGTGGCCGAGCGCCTGTGGAACGACCCCGACGATTACCGCCACTACGACCGCCAGCGCGTATACGTGGGCATGGCATGGTCCGACGTGGACAAGTTCGAGAAGCTCGGGCGCATCGGCAACGTACCGCTCGAGGAGCGCAAGTCGCGTTACACGCGCCTGATGAAATAAGGCATGCTGAACTTGAGCGAAATCGATTGAAACGGCATCCCTGCCATCCGGCGGGGATGCTGCAATGTGTAAGGAGGAAAGATGTCCGAACCCCGTACCTACCTGTTCACGTCCGAGTCGGTGACCGAAGGCCATCCGGACAAGCTGTGCGACCAGGTGTCCGACGCACTGATCGACGCGATGCTGCGCAAGGAGGCCGAGCTTCAGGCAGAAAACTACGTGTCGCCCAACAGCGGGCGCGCAGCCGACATCAACGAGGTGCGCTGCGCTATCGAGACCTTCACCACCACGGGCATCGTTACAGTGATGGGTGAGGTCCGCACGCAGGCGTACGTCGATGTCGACTCCATCGTGCGCGACGTGGTGCGCTCCATCGGCTACACGAGCGATGATTTCGGCTTCAACGCCGACACCTGCGCCGTTTCCAACTACATCCACTCCCAGTCGCCCGACATCGCCATGGGTGTCGACGAGTCCTATGAGATGCAGAAGGGCGAAGTCGACGGCTCCGACCCCTACGATCTGACCGGCGCCGGCGATCAGGGCGTCATGTTCGGCTATGCGTGCAACGAGACCTCGACGCTCATGCCCATGCCGATTTATCTGGCCCACCGCCTTGCCGAGCGTCTGACTGCGGTGCGCAAGGACGGCACGCTGGAGTATCTGCGCCCCGATGGCAAAACGCAGGTCACTGTGCGCTACGAGGACGACAAGCCCGTGGCAGTGGAAAAGATCCTGATCTCTACGCAGCATGCGCCTGAGGTTACCGTTGACCAGATCAAGGCCGACCTGACCGAGTGCGTGATCAAGCCTGTGCTGGATGCCGAAGGCGTCAACTGGGAAGGTGCCGATATCTATGTGAACCCGACCGGTCGCTTCGTCGTTGGCGGCCCCATGGGCGACACGGGTCTGACCGGCCGCAAGATCATCGTTGACAGCTACGGTGGAATGGGCCGTCATGGCGGCGGCGCGTTCTCCGGCAAGGACTGCACGAAGGTTGACCGCTCGGCCGCCTATGCGGCGCGCTGGGTCGCGAAGAACATCGTGGCAGCCGGCTTGGCCGATAAGTGCGAAATCGAGCTCGCCTACGCCATCGGCGTTGCACGTCCGCTGTCCGTCTACGTTGACACGTTCGGTACGGCCAAGGTGCCCGAGACCGACATCGAGGCCGCCGTGGCAAAGGTGTTCGACCTGCGTCCGGCTGCTATCATCGACAAGCTGAAGCTGCGTCGTCCGATTTACCGCCTGACGAGCAACTATGGCCACTTTGGCCGCGAGCTGCCAGAGTTCACGTGGGAGAACACCGACAAGGTCGACGAGCTGCGTGCCGCCTGCGGGCTGTAAGGGGCTTCGCTGGCGTCATAGCAAACGCGCTGTCTATCATCCGGCAACCGTAGCCCTCGCGGCTGCGGTTGCTTTTGTTTTGCCTGCGCTTGCGTTGTGTCGTTGCGTCGCCGCGGATGCCTTCGATCGCGCCGGGAGGCAGCCCGCAACGGCCCGTCACCCAACCGCCATCCTTTTCGCGTATACTCGCTTGCTATGAGGATTGCATCGGTCATATTGGACATTACCACGCAAGCGCTCGATACGCCGTACACGTACGCCGTACCCGAAGAGGGCGCGGAGGCCGGCGCCTACGAGATTTGCGTGGGATGCGCCGTAGTCGTTCCGCTCGGCGGCAGGCAGGCGGTCGGGTTCGTTGTGGACATACGCGAGGTCGAGCCCGATGCCCTTCCCCATGGGCTGGATGCATCCAAGCTGAAATACATAAAAAGCGCGGTGACCGCACCGTACTTCGACGAAGAGGGTGCGGCGTGCGCCCAGTGGCTCTCTGAGCGCTACATCGCGCCCCTGTCCGTATGCGTGCGGCTGTTCACCCCGCCTGGTGGAGTACCCCGCATGGTGCGTACGCGGCAGGGCTACTGGCGCCTCGAGCAGCCCGCGGTGGGCGAGGTCGATGACCGTTGGGTCACGTTGGGGCCTGCGGCGGCGGATTTCGAGCCGCGCAAGAATGCCGTCAAGCAGATTCAGATTCTGGATGCTCTCAAGAACGGCGACCTGCGGGCCGCTGAGCTGTCGGTCGAGTTCGGCAATGTCTCGAGCACGCTGAAATCCTTGGCCGACAAAGAAGTTGTCGTCATCGAGCATCGCCGCCGCTTGCGCGGGGTGGATGGCGTGGCAGTTCCGCCTTTGGTGCGGGGGGCCGGTGGCATCGCCGAAGGCGCAGGCAGTCTTGAGGCACAGCGCATCAACGGTTTGGGCGAGTCTTCTGCCGATGTTGCGGGCGATGCGGCGGCTGGATCCGTGCGCTATGCGTCATCCTTCGTTCCTTCTGCGAAGCCCCTGCTCACAGAAGGACAGCAGGCAGCATTGGCCGCTATACGCGGTGCGGTCGAGCGTCGGCGCGGCGAAGTCGTCCTTGTCGATGGCGTAACCGGATCGGGAAAGACCGAGGTATACCTGCAGGCAATCGAAGATGTACTCGCGCGCGGATGCACGGCGTGCGTGCTCGTGCCGGAGATATCTCTTACACCGCAGACGGTCGCGCGCTTCCGCGGCCGTTGCGGCGACATGGTCGCTGTCATGCATTCGCGTATGGGAGCCGGTGAGCGCTACGACCAGTGGGATTTCATCCGCTCCGGTGCGGCGCGGGTCGTCGTGGGCGCGCGTTCCGCACTGTTCACGCCTCTGCGCAACGTCGGTCTGATCGTGATTGACGAGGAACATGAGGGTACGTATAAGCAGGAGAACGCGCCGCGCTACCATGCGCGCGACGTCGCCATCTGGATGGCGCGCCGTTCGGGCGCTGCGGTGGTGCTGGGGTCGGCGACCCCGTCGATCGAGAGCCTGTACGCGGCCAACAAGGATCCGCTGTGGACCCAGGTGGCGCTGCCCGAGCGTGCGAACGGCAGGCCTCTGCCGCAGATCCAGATCGTCGACATGGCCCGCGAGTTCAAAGGCGGTTCACGTTCGATGTTCTCACGCGCGCTCACGAATGCGCTTGAGGAGGAGCTGTCGCGCGGGCGCAAGGCTGTGCTTCTGCTGAATCAGCGCGGTTTCGCGAAATTCCTGCTGTGCCGGGACTGCGGTTTCGTGCCGTCGTGCCCGTCTTGCTCTATCTCCCTTACGTATCATGAGCGCGACAATGCGCTCATCTGCCACCATTGCGGTTACCGCGTCGCGGCGCCGCCGACCTGTCCCGTGTGCGGCAGCCCCTATCTGCGCCGATTCGGAGCGGGTACGGAGCGGGTCGAGGCTGATTTGCGCGTGTTGCTCGACGGCTTCGGCGCGTTCGGCGCTGCGGTGCCCATCATCCGTATGGACGCGGACACGACCAGCGCGAAGGGCGCTCATCAGAACCTGCTCGACCAGTTCGCGCAGCCCGGTCCCGCTGTGCTTCTGGGCACGCAGATGATTGCGAAAGGATTGGATTTCGAAGACGTTACCCTGGTGGGCGTGATCAGCGCAGATACGCAGCTGCATTTGCCGGATTACCGCGCCGCCGAGCGCACGTTCGACTTGATTGAACAGGTTGCCGGCCGTGCAGGTCGCGCCGAGCTGCCGGGGCGCGTGCTTGTGCAGACCTACGAGGCCGAAGCGGCCCCGATACGTGCCGCTGCGGCTTACAACCGCGCGATGTTCCTGCGCGATGAGCTTCCCAAGCGCCGTGCACTGCGTTACCCGCCCTATGCGCGCCTGTGCAATGTTCTCGTGTGGGGCAAAGACGAAGGCGCAGTACGCGCTGGTGCGGAAGACCTTCGGCGGCAGATCGCCGAGCGCGTGCGTGACTATGCAGTGGGGGATTGGGAGGTGTTCGCAGCATCTCCTTGCGTTTTGGCGCGGCTGCGCAGCGAATATCGCTGGCATATCGTGGTGAAAGCCCCGCAGGGCGCAGATGTATCGGCTGTTCTGCTGCCCTTGTTCCGTGCGCGCAAAGCGCATCCTGACTACAGCGTCGCCGTCGACGTTGATCCGTACGACCTGCTGTAGACAGTCTGTCATGTCAGGCTGAAAGGCCCGCAGGCCCATTCCTCTTCGTTTGTTTCGGGGATTGTCGAGAATTTCAAATTTTTCTTGACTTGTCATCTTTTCTTGTGCAATACTATATGGCTGTATCTTTGCGCCTTGTTGCGGAAGGATAGACGTTTATTGTCTGGT
>CAYOBD010000169.1:0-5213 GCA_964402005.1 uncultured Eggerthellaceae bacterium | reverse complement strand
GGGCGGGCACGATCATCGTCAACAACCGGTTGCCTGAATACGTATATCCCAAAGAGGGGCAGGTCTATATCCAGTGCTGGCATGGTACTCCGCTCAAGCGTCTGGGCTACGATGTGCCCAAGATGACGGCTGCGCTCAATACGGCTGACGAGCTGGCCAACCGTTTCGGTATCGATGCACGCAAATGGGATTTCCTGCTATCGCCGAGCGCCTATACCTCGGAGCATTTGGCGGACGCGTTCGGTCTGCCGCAAGAGGCGCGCGAAAGCGTAGTGCTCGAGGCGGGCTATCCGCGCAACGACATCTTGGCTCAAGTGCGCATAACAGGCGACACGGAGCTACAGGCATTGATTCGGCAGCAATTGGGTATCCCCGAGGGCAAGAAGGCGCTGCTGTATGCTCCCACTTGGCGTGACGATTCTTATCGTGCAGATGTGGGCTACACGTTCGATTATCTGATCGACTTTGACGCCATGCAGTGCGAACTGGGCGACGAATGGGTGGTGTTGTTCCGGCCCCACTACTACATCGGAAACGTGTTCGACTTCGCCAAGTACGAGGGTTTCGTAATCAACGCGGCGCAGGTTTCCGACATCAACGACCTCTATATCGCCGCCGATGCGCTGCTCACCGACTACTCGAGCGTGATGTTCGACTATGCAAACTTGGGACGCCCTGTAATGATGTTCGTGCCCGACTTGGATCACTACGCCAACGATATCCGCGGTTTTTACTTCGACATACATGATGTACCGGGTCCGCTGTGCATGGACACTGCCCAGCTGCTGGACGAGATGGAGCATTTGGGCACCTATTTCGAGCGCTACGGCGACGCCTATGCCCGCTTCGTCGAGCGCTTCTGCCCTCTGGATGATGGACGCGCAGCTCAGCGGGTAATTGCGCGTGTGTTCGGCAATGCACTGCAGGATCGATAGCCCTATGCCCAAGCATGCGAAACCCACGAAGCGCCCGATCAGGCATCCCAAATTGCGGCAGGTGATCTATGCGACCGTAATTGCGTTGCTGTGCGCCGCGCCCGTGGCGGGGTTCATCCGCATAGCGCCCGATGAGTTCTTGGATACCATGGCCTGCCTGGCAATTGCAGGCGACCACAAGCGCATGTTCGGCTATGCGCTGGCCGCTGCGGCGTTCGTATGCATATGGCTGCTCATGTATGTTGTGCTGGCCAAGCTTCCCGAATGGATGGATCGCTGGGATCGTTGGACGCCGCCACGTGCGCTGGGTCTGAGATTCACACGCCGAAGCGTGCTCGTAACCGCCGCGATCATCATCGTGTGCTGGATTCCCGCCATCATCATGCTGTTCCCTGGGACCACGACCACGTACGATACCATCAACCAGATCTATCAGTTCTTCTCGGATGCGCCCAACTGGTATTCGGCAACCAGTACCGTGGTGGATGCCAGCTTCATCGACCACCATCCTTGGTTCGACACGCTTATCTTCGGAGGCTTTATCTGGATCGGGCGCAGTTTGGGATCGGATGCGGCGGGCTTGTTCGCCTACTGCCTGATCCAGACGCTTTTAACCGCGCTCGTGATGAGTGCGGTAGTGTGCTACCTCGAGCGTTTGAAGGTGCCGCCTGCGATTCGCATCGCGCTGCTCGCCTTCGTCATCTTGTTCCCGGTGTTTCCGATTTCGGCGATGACCATGCAGAAGGACTCGCTGTTCTCCATCGTGTTCGTCGTATACGTGCTCATGTACTTCGAATTGTTCCGCACGCGGGGCACAGCATTCAAGTCTCGCCGCTTCCTGATTTGGTTCGCCATCGACATCGCGCTGTGCATCCTGACGAAGAAAACGGGCGTGTACATCGTGGGTTTGAGCACGCTGGTGCTGATTATCGCTGTAAAGGGCGTGCGTTTGCGTTCACTGCTGACCATGGCCGCGCCCGCTGCGGTATGCATGGCGCTGTTGCCTGCCATTGTTTTCCCAGCGCTTGACATTATGCCCGGCGGCAGCCAGGAGGTGTGGGGCATCTTGTATCAGCAGAGTGTGACTGTGCTGAAGGAGGCCCCGAAGAGCGTGACTGATGAGCAGCGTGCTGCGATTGACAAGGTAATCGACGTGGAAGCCGCCGTGGCTGCATACAACCCGACGAAAACCGATAACGTCAAACGCCAAGTGCGCGAGGATGTAAGCGCCGATGACAAGCAGACGTATTTGGCCGTGTGGCTCGATCAAGGGCTGAAGCATCCAGCGATGTATGTCAAATCAATCCTGCAGTGCTGTGCGCCGTTGCTCGTACCTAGCACCAACATCGGCCTGAATACGAAGGTGGGAACGACGGGCATCAAATATTTCGCCGAACATGAGGCAGAAATCGGGGGAGAGTTCCATTTGGATATCGCCAATCCGCCCGAGACCCAGGCGGCCGCGAAGGCGGCGTACGGCTTTTACGGAACGCTCTGCCGCATGCCTGTGACCTCGCTGTTCTGCACGATGGGCTTCTACGACTGCTGGATTCCGCTGATTGCGCTGGCGGTGGCCCTGTACAGCAGGCACCGTCGCGACATGTGCGCGCTCGCTCCCATCATCATAAGCGCTCTGATTCTGATTGCCTCGCCTGCTGCGCTCAGCCGCTACGCGATCAGCCTCATTTTCCTTGCCGTTCCCGCTATCGGCTGGGCGATCTATTGTCTAAGACGTCGTTGCAGCTAGGCGCATGACTTGGAGGGGCCAGAAGGGTGTCACCTCTTCGATTTCCTGCTACCAGGTTCCGCCATTTGCGCGGCATACAGCATCCAAGCGATGGCCGGCAGAGCCAAGAATGCGAGCGAGACCACATAGCGGGGCATCGGCGCGGGCGACACGATCAGCAGAAGGGCGCTGAACACGATCGGGGCAAGTGCCAGGCTCGAGCGCTTGCGGAAGAAGAAGGTGGCAACCAACGTTATGAGGGGTATCCAACCGCCCCAAAAGCCCGACGTGAAGAACAGCGAGATAATGGGTGCCTGGCAGAGCGCATCGTAGGCTCCGTATACGGCCTTTGCGGCTGCTTGGTTCGGTTCGGGGTTTACGGCATCCAGCGTAAACGAAACTCCCAGCTTGTCGGCGTGGGACGCGAAGCTCGAGACTGTGCTCTGGTCTATGTCGTACGCAAGGGAAAACGGCGTGCTCGGAACGAGCAGGGCGGCGCTGCAATACGCGGTTGCCATCAGGTAGTCGCTCGGATGCGCAAGCCCGATCTTCGCCCATGCCCCCAAGAAGGTAAAGCGGTCCTGTGTCGTCGACTCTGCGCGAGCACAGCGCTTCACTTCGTCGGTGCGCCAGCTCACGTGCTTTTCGAGGGCACGGTCCAAATCGATTACGGCGTCGATGGCGGCGCGTTCGGCATCGCCGGCTGCTTCGGGGTGCTTCTTCAGGGTGCTCACGGTTTGCTGGTAGAGCATCCCCCATGCCTCCTGGCTCCCACCGGGAGCGACGTTTGCAGTTGGATAGACGATGGCGGGCCAGAGCAAGCTGCATGCGAGGAGAGGGGCCAGCACGGCCGCCGCGGCTCTGGTACGCTTGCCGCGCAGCGCGCAGATGAGCACGATGCCGCAGAGCACCATCAACGCCACGCCCGTTTTCTTCGATAGCATGCACAGGCATGTGACTGCGATGAATCCTGCAAGGAACCCCTTTGAAGCGAACGCATTGCCCTTCGTGCGGATGGCCTCCATAAACAGCACTGTATACACTACGATGAAAGCGGCGAACAGGGAGTCCTTCTGCGCAGTGACCGCCGAGCCCGGGAAGATGGGCGCCACGATAATCAGCACCAGGGCGGCAATTCGCAGTACGGGATGGATGCCCAGGCGCTCCGTATAGCATATTGCCGTTGCGCATGCCGCCGCTACCAGGGCTGTCTGGAAGATCGTGTAGGCGAACAGCCCCGCTGCGTCAGAGCCTGCTAGGCGTCCGATCCATGCGAACGCGCCCAAAAGGAAGGTGTCGAACACCGGGTGATGGTCGATGAACTCTGCATCGATAACGTCGCCGGTTGCGGAGTACCAGGTGGGCTTTTCGGACAGGAACTGGTACAGCTGGTTCACGGTGTCCGTTTTGGTGGCTCCCGGAAACACGAGATACAGGACAGGGATCCAGCACGCCAGGATAATCAGGGTCACCACGAGTACGGTTCTTCGGTTCAGATGGATATCAATCCATGCAGGGACCTTCACCGCGTTTAGCCGTTCAAGCGCTCCGGGGAGGCGTGTGAATGCGAGGAAGGCGAGAATCAGCGTGCATGCGAATACAATGCCGGCGAGTGCCAGGCCACTGGCTTTCCCGAACTGTACAAGCCCGAATAGCGTAATCTGTTCGGCAACGCTGTCGGGTGCAATGGCGGCAAGAGCGGCTAACGGTGCGGCCAGCAGGCAGGCAAGCACGAACGCATAGGCAATTGCCCGCTTGTTCAGTCTGCGCTGATTGGTTGCATGCTTTGACATTTTGCCTCTGCTGCGTGGTCGTTTGCGAAAAATATCAGTTAAAGATTATAGGCCACGTCGCCGATGCGCACTCCGAGCGCATCCCTTTCTGTGGCGTGTGCCCCTTGTGTGGCGCTTGGGAGGGCGCGTTTGCCTGTGCTACCATAACGACGTATGCGTTTGCCGAAGATGGGAGTATATGCGTGAGCGTGTTGGGGACGATCCTCAAGGACAATTTCGAGTGGCGCAAGCAAGTTTCGCGGCTTTCGCTGTTCGATTTGGTGAAAAAAAGCCGCGGCGCCGTGCTCTCGTGGGCTTGGTTCTTCATCAAACCGGCCATGTACATCTTTTGTTTCTGGTTCGCGCTCGAAGTGGGTTTGCGCGTGGGCGGCGGCGGCCAAGCCGAAGGCGCGCCGCCGTACCTGATCTGGCTGTGTGCGGGCTTGATACCCTGGTTCTTTATGCAGGAGATGTTCGGGCAGGGCAGCGATGTCTTCCATCGTTATCCCTATCTTGTGAACAAGATTAAGTTCCCTATTGCAGCCATACCGACCATCTTCACCGGAGCGACGTTGATTGTGCAGCTTATGCTGCAGGCGGTTTTGTTTATCATCTACTTTCTTTACGGGCAGCCGCTGACTCTTTATCTGTTGCAGGTGCCTCTACTTTTGGTGCTGATGTTCGTATTCTGGACTATGTTTTCGCTTATGATCTCGTTGTTGTCGGCGCTCTCTAAAGACGTCGCCAACCTAATGAAGGCGCTCTCTACGCCGGTGTTCT
>CAYOBD010000168.1:0-5237 GCA_964402005.1 uncultured Eggerthellaceae bacterium | reverse complement strand
GATTAACAAATGTTCGGCCATTCGGGGATACCCTAAATTGAATCATTGGGGAGTCTCCCCATTGATTCACAAGGGAGACATTAGAAATGAACCAAAGGGGAGCCCCTCCCATGGTTCGTTTCGGTGCTATCCAATACGGTTTGCATGAAAGAGAAGGAGCCAGGCGTCTCATCTATGCGGGCTGCCTGGCTCCTTCTCAATATATGTTATACTTGCAAGTATAATATATACCGAGGAGAGGAGCGCCAATGCCCCAGCTATCCCTTTACATAACCGATGCGAACCTTGAGGCTTTGCGTGCGCGCTCCCAAGAGGCGGGAGTCTCTATGTCGAAATATGCGAACCACCTGATAGAGCAGGATGTTGAAAACGCCGGTTGGCCGAAAGGGTTCTGGGAGCTGTACGGTGCGCTCGGCGATGATGAGCTGCCCGTACCCGAGGATGCTCTACCGACTGACGATGACGAGCTCGCACAGCTTTTTGCATAGGAGGTCCCATGTACTACCTTGATACCTGCATATGCGTGGATTTCCTTCGGGGCCGGCTGCCCTATGCCTATCGTTTAATGCGCGCAAGCAAGCCCAGTGACTTTCAGGTTCCGGCCATCGTCGCAGCTGAGCTTTGGTACGGTGCTGAGCACAGCGCGAACCCCGAACGCGAATCGGGAATTGTTCGGGCGTTTCTGGATGCCTTTGAATCGGTGCCGTTCGATGCGAAGGCTGCACGCGAATATGGGCGCATCCGCCAGGTACTTGGCTCCCAAGGCATGCTCATAGGGGACCGTGACATGATGATCGCCGCCTCCGCCTGTGTTCATGGCGCCACGCTGATCACGGACAACATCAGCGAGTTCTCGCGTGTGCCCGGCCTGCTTTTGGAGTCATGGGCAGAAGTCGACTTGTCATGAGTCAAGAGGGGAAATCCCCCAAAAGTGAATCATTGGGGAGTCTCCCCAATGATTCACAAAGGTTCCCCTCTTAGCTCTTTTACACGAAGCGGTTCTTGTCCAGCCGGAAGACGAGGGCCAGAACGGCGTAACACACAACGATCACTAGCACGCCGTATGCAAGCGAGATGCCCGTTTCGTATTCCTGCATGTTCGTGACGATCGAAATCGAAATCGGTCGGTTGTGCACGCCGTAGAGCAGCGCCGACATAGTGTATTCGCCGACCATGCGAATGAACATGAGCGCTCCGCCTGCGAGTATCCCCGGTACGGTGTTGGGCACGATCACGTTGAGGAACGTGCGCAGCGGCCCTGCGCCGAGGCTCCTTGATGCCTCCTCGAGGTTGCTGTGCAGGCTGCCGATGGCGACCTCGTTCGACGAGAGCAGCATGGGCAACGCCGCGATGGTGTACGCGATGGGAAGGATTATGAATCCTCCGATGAGGGGTATGTTAAGGGCGAATATATTCTCCTGCGCGAACGCGTTGATCAAGTTCACGGCGATAAGGCTGGCGGGCATGGCCGCAGGCAGCATGAGCAGAAAGCGCATTGCGCCGCTCAGCTTAGACCGATGGCGCATGATGATGTAGGCGCACGGAACCGTGATGAGCAACCCGATTCCCACCGCCATGAATGACATGGTCAAGCTGTTCAGAATCGGTTTGAGCACGCGCGGTTTCGAGAAGATGGTCGCGTAGTTGTCGAGCGTGAAATCGTGCGGGAAGATCTCTTGCATGATCGACCCGGTGGTCATGAACGACAGGTACACGATCGCAGCTATGGGCAGCAGGATGAGCACGATCTGCACGATTACCACGATGCGTGCAATGATCGTGAACGCGGATCTTCTTTTCAGCGGCACGATGGGCGTTGCTGCCCGATCGGCTTGGATGCCGCTTGTGTGCTTCCCGTACCAGCGCACGAGCAGCATGACGGTGATGCTGATGGCGAACATGACGATGGCCTGGACCGATGCCATTTCCAAATGGTTGTTGACCTTCGACAGGACGATCTGCGTGCTGAGCACCTTGTAGCCGCCGATCAGGTTGGGCCCCGAAAACGAGCTCACGCCAGATGCGAACGTCAGGATGGTGGACGTGAGGATGGCGGGCTTTATTACGGGCAGGATGATGTCCTTGAAGATACGCGGCCACGAGGCGCCTAAGCTTCGCGCTGCTTCGATCTGCGAATAATCGAGGTACTTGAGCGCCACGTAAACGTTCAGGTAGAAGTAGACGTATTGCGTATAGGCGATGACGAACAAGATCGCCGCGAAACCCTTGAATTGATAGGGAATCTCGGACAGGTTAAGTGCCATCTGCAGCGCCTTGGTCACAAGGCCGCTTTCGCCGTAGAGCTGGATGAATGCAATGACGGTAATGACGCCGGGAATCATCATGGGGCTGAGCAAAAGGATATGCAGCAGCTTCTTGAATCGGCGCGCGAAGAAGGTCATGTACACGGCAAGCACGATGCCGATCGTTCCGCACACCAGAACCGTTCCCACACCGAGTGCGATGGTGTTGAGCGCGACCTGGATATGGTTCGAGTTCGTGAAGAAGTCCTGGAACACGCTGAGCGTGAACGCGTCGTCTACGACCGTCGCCTGCTTCAGCGTATAGAAGAAGGGCAGAACGACGTACCCTGCGCACAGGATGAACGTTACGGTGTACAAGATAGGGGCGAAAGGCCCGTTCTTGCGCGCTTTGCCCCGCAGCTTCACTTGAGATGGCCTTCCCGCGCATCGGGAGATTCCGCTGCCTTTGCGGCTTCCGGCGCCGGGCAATCGGGTCCCATCGTCAGAACGCAGGGCGATCCGATGCTGCGGGCGCTTCCGTCTCCTTTGTTTACCTCAAGCACCTGGAAAGTGCGCTCATCGTCGCGAGCGCGTACGGTGTACTCGTAATAGGGTCCGACGAATCGCGAGCTCTCGATGCTAACGGCGATTCCCTCCTGGCCCGGATTGGTCAAGCGCAGCTGTTCGGGGCGGAATCGCTTGCCGTCGATGCTGTTCGTGGTGCCCACGAAGTTCGCCACGAAATCGCAGCTCGGATGGTTGTAGATCTCTTCAGGGCTGCCCACTTGCAGGACGAGGCCGTTGCGCATGACGGCGATGCGGTCGGAGATGGACAGGGCCTCCTGCTGGTCATGTGTGATGAACAGCGTGGTGATACCCGTCTTCTGCTGGATGGTGCGGATCTCTTCGCGCATCTTCACGCGCAGCGCCACATCAAGGTTCGACATGGGTTCGTCGAGCAGCAGCATCTGCGGTTCGATGACGAGCGCCCGTGCTATGGCAACGCGCTGCTGCTGGCCGCCCGACAGCTCCTGCACGTGGCGGTTTTCGTACTCATCAAGTCCAACGAGCGAGATGTAGCGTGCGCAGCGTTCCTGCGCCTGCGCCCCTTTCACGCCGCGGACCTTCAGGCCGTATGCGATGTTCTCGCGGACGGTCAGGTTCGGGAACAGAGCGTAGTTCTGGAACACGACGCCCATGTTGCGCTTCTCGCATGCGAGCTCGGTCGCGTCTTCGCCGTCGATGAGGACGCGGCCTTCGGTTGGAATGACGAAGCCCGCCAGGATGCGAAGCAATGTGGTCTTGCCGCATCCTGACGGACCGAGAAGCGTGAAGAGCGAGCCATGGGGAATCTCGAGGTCGACATGCGAAAGCACGTCCACGGATTCGTATCGATGCGTTATGCCTTGCAACGCGACGGTGCTCATGGCGCTCCTCAATCAGCGGGGTCGGATCCCCGCTTCGTTATGATTACGATTCGCTTGCAACCTGCTTGTCTTCGGCCATGTAGTCGGTCGTCCACTTATCGAGCCAAGCGGACTGGTTCTCGCTCACGGCAGTCCAATCGACGTCGAGCGCGGAGAACTGCGTCTGCATCCACTCGGGGCACTGGCTCAGAACAGCGTCGGTGATGGGCATGCGGTTGAAGTCGTTCGCATTGGCGATCTGGCATGCATCGCTGCCGATGAACTCCATGAATGCAGCGGCGGCCTCCGGATGCGGGGCGTTGTTGATCTGGGCGACGCAGTCCGTGATTACGATGGCGCCAGAGGAAGGAATGACCATCTCAAGCGGCATGCCGTTGCTGTCGCGGTTCTTGAACACATCATTGATGACGGCCATGGAGATGCCGGCCTCGCCTTTGCCGATGGCCTGGAACATCATGGAACCGCTGTTGTAGTAGTTCTTGATATTGTCGTTAAGAGCTGCGATGTAATCCCAAGCGGCCTGCTCGCCATCCTTGGCCATGGTGCTCTGGATGAGAGCGGCGACGGTGGAGCGCATGGACGAGGACTTGGCATCGCGCGTGACGATTTGATCCTTGTACTTCGGGTCTGCCAGGTCGGCCCAGTCAGTGGGTGCGTTGGCAGCATCGATCGCCTCGGTGTTGTAGAACAGAACCATGGGGGTGCGGTACGTGCCATACCAGTGTCCGTGGGGGTCCTTGTAGGCAGCATCGACGTTGGCAGCCCACGACGGGTTGCTCTCGGCGAAGCAGCCTTCCTGGTCAAGCACCATGTACGTTGCGGTGTCGCCGCCGAACATGATGTCGGCCTGGGGGTTAGCTTTCTCGCTGCGTACGCGGTCAGCCAGCTCACCCTTGAGGTTGATGAATTCTACCTGGATGCCTGTTTCGGCTGTGAACTCTGCAGCAATGGACTCGAGCAGCTCCTCGGGATGCGTCGAGTAGATGACCAGCGTGTTATCCCCAGCTGCAGGTGCTGCAGCCGGTGCGCTCGTCTCCGGTGCGGCCGCGGGAGCGCTCGACCCAGATGTGCCGCTCGGTGCGCCCGATCCACCGCTGCCGCAGGCGGCAAGGAAAGCCGCCATCAAGCCGGCGATGCATACGAGCAGAAGCTTTTTCTTCATGTGCGAATCTACCTCCTCATTTCGTTGCAATTACGGGTTTCGCAACGCGCAGCAATCCCATCATCAGGCGAAATGTTGCATTTCACCCCATTGCAGAATCATGGACTAGCCAACGTAGCGTTGCAGAAAAACGAGGGCATATATTCGCAGAACCCGTCCTTTGCAGAATCAGACGGGATGAAGCCCTTCCCCCGCTGACAGTATACTCCAAATGCCACCCGTTTTCTTCCATGCCGGTCTCCGCAGTTCGGCTGCATTCGCCTGTCTGCGATACAATAGGGCGCAAGAACGGAAATCTGCGCAAGGCAGGAGGAAACCATGGGACAGGTCTTACGATTCGCAATCGTCACGTGCTCGGATACGCGCACGATCGAGCAGGATACAGCCGGTGCCGCGCTTGAGGCG
>CAYOBD010000167.1:0-5247 GCA_964402005.1 uncultured Eggerthellaceae bacterium | reverse complement strand
CGCCATCGATTACGGGCATGCGCATCGTCCCGAAGCCGAGCGCCGAGATCTTGTGTCCCTTGAAGTCGAAGTATTTCATGCGTCCCCCATTCTCTGCAATCGCAGCCAAGTGCTGGATACACGATAATTCTACTAGAAAGCAAGGTATGCGGGCTTTTCGCGACGGCAAAGCGAAACGATACGGCAATCGGTGGCTCAACTGGAAGGGAATGCGTCTCAAGTGGGCGGTTGCTCGGGACGTATCTTTTCGGTTGCGCCTCGCGAAACGGTCTTTCAGAAGGCGCGCTCGCTTACGCTTCGCTTTCGATTCGCTCGATGGCGTGGCGGGCGAAGCGCTGTACCTGCTCGCTTCCTTCCTCGACGGCACGTCGCAAAGCAGGCAGGTAGTCGGGGTTGCCGCTGTTGCCCATCGCGATGGCGGCGTTCTGGCGGAAGATGTCGATGTCGCGGATGTAGTTGAACATGATCGGTCGGACGCACTGCGCGTAGTAGTCGTCGTCGCAGAACAGCAGCTTGTTCAGGTCGAACTCGTCGCGCAGCCACTCCAGATACGGATCTTTCACCTTTGGGCCGCCGAGCGCACGCTTGTTGCGCGGGCATGCCTCCTGGCAGGCGTCGCAGCCGTGGATGCGTGTGCCGATGAGGTCGGTGACCGCCATATCCTTGAACTCGCCAGGCATGAAACAGCTGTACAGCACGCAGCGCGACGGGTTGAGGTTGCCCTCGTCGTCCATGGCGTGCGTCGGGCACGCGTCGATGCACTTGCGGCAATCGGGCGGGCAGGGGCGGCGCGGTTCGTGGACTTCGCAGTCGAGCTCGACGTCGACGGGGATGGTGACCAGCACGATGAACGAACCGTGCTTTCCCGCGTAGGCGAAATTATTGCGCCCGTATTCGATTACTCCAGCACGCGCCCCGATGGCGCGGTCGATGAGCTGCATGTTGCTGTGGTCGTAAAGCGACGTGATTCCAAGCGATGCCAAGAACTCCTCGAACAGCAGGATGCGCTTGCCTTCGACGGTGTCGTCTGGCGGGACATAGCAGCGCCCCAGGTAGATGCGGCCAGCATATTGTAGCAGCTCGGTGGGGAAGTCGATATCATCTACGGCGCGCACGAGCGAGATGATGCTTTTCGCTTCCGGCACCTGCTCGGATGTGCGGGCGCATTTGCGAAGCACCGATTCCGGGTCGTGGGCGTTCCATAGCGCGTCGTATCCTTCGCGCGCGAGTAGCTGGTCCTCGAAGCCGTCGATGGGGTCGGGTGTCGTGATTCCAACGCGCGCAAACCCGAGCTCGAACGCCTTAGCCTTGATCTTCTCGGTAAGTTCGTGCTTATCCATGGCCTCTCCTCGCGGCGGGGTGCGTCAGCCTGTTTGCCGAGATTTCTGTCGGCGATCCTTTAGAGCGCGGCATAGCGGCGGGCAACGTTGAGGATCGGAGCCAAGCGAGCTTTGTCTCGAGCCCGATAGACGAGCCCTTCGATGTTTGCATAGTTGCCTGCGGCTATCGCTACGCATTTTACGCCATTCGGTATGAGCGAAGTCGAGCCGCTGCGGCTTATGGCAACCGCTTCACCCGAAAGCACGGAGAGCAGCATGGTGCCCTCATCGGTGTAGTCGTGCACTGTTATGTTCAGGTTTCGCTCGGCGATCACTTGCCGTATGTCGTCTGCTGCAGGAGATAGCTCGCCTTTTGGAACGATCCATACGTGCATTCCCGCCACATCCTCGATGCCAATCCGCTCACGTGCTGCGAGGGGGTGCGCCTCCGGTACCAGCCAAACCTCTTCGGTGCAGGTGATGGGCTCGAATGCGAGGTCTCGTGCTTTCTCGATCCCTGCGTTCGTACGGTACGCGATGTCGACCTTGCCCGATCGAAGCTGGTCAAGAACCTCGAACCCCGCACAGAACGCTTGCCGGAACTCGAATTCGGGCAGTTCGTCAACGAAGCGGGACGATAGGGCATTCATGGCCGAATGCGAATCGGATGTGATGGCAAGCATGATTATGGGACGCAGCGAAGCTTCGTGCTCCTTGCGTGCGGACTCTGTGAGCTGGTCGTATTCCGTGACCAAATGCTCGAGGCCTTCGGCAAACGTTCGTCCGGCGGCCGAAAGGAACGTGCCGTGGCGCGAGCGGTCGAAAAGCTCGAAGCCGAGCTCTGCTTCTATCTTGCCTACGTGATAGGAGAACGTCGATTGGGAAATATGCACGGCATGCGCCGCTTTCGTCATGTTTTGCTCGGCAGCCAAAGCTACGATGAGCCTCATTTGGAATACGTCCATAGCGCCTCCCATTATGCATTTCACCTCGCATGATAGAAATCTTCGATGGAAATTTCAAGGCTTTTGAATTTTACTTGCGCAATCAGCGCTCCCACAATCGAAGACGCAGGTACGCGATGCCGCGTGCGCCAAGAGGCGATCGGCTTCGACCGTCGGCGAAGAGCGCATCGCGACGATTCGAGCGAGGAGGCTGCTGTGAATGCAAGAGAAAACTACCTGGCGCTGCTGAATCATCAGGAAACCGAAGGAATCCCCGTCGTTTTCGTTGACGCTACGGAAACGGGAGCTGTCTTCGAGTTTTGGGAAAACGGTCCTGCAGGCGGCGGCCTCGATGGGTTCGGCAACGGATGGGTGCCCACCGATTCGGCCTTCGGGCAGCCGGCGCTCGATCCAACCATCATCCCCCTCGACGATGTGTGCGATTGGGAGGATAAAGTGGTTTTCCCCGATCTCGATGCCATCGATTGGGAAGAATTCGCGGCCCAGCAGCTTGCAGGCGTCGACCGCTCCCAGCAGTGCGTGGAATACCACGCTTGGAACTCGGTGTTCCTCAGATTCACGCATCTTCTCGGGTTCGAGGATGCCTTGTGCGCATTCTACGAGGAGCCCGAGGCGTCCAAGGCGCTCTGCGACGCCATTGCCGATTACAAGATCGCTCAGATTGAGCGCATTGCCAAATACATCAAGCCCGATGCCTTCGTCCATTACGACGACGTTGCGACCGAGCGCGGGCTTTTCATAAGCCCCGAGGTGTATCGCGCATTCATCAAGCCAGCGCATATACGCATGAATGAGGCGACTGCTGCTTTGGGGATGATTCCAGAAATCCACGTGTGCGGGAGATGCGAATCCCTGATCGAGGACTTCATCGAAGAAGGCTCGCAGGCTTGGCAGTCGGCGCAACCCATGAACGACCTTGCGCACATCATCGAGACCTACGGCGATCGCATTGCCGTGCTGGGCGGCCAAGACACGCAGGGTCCCGTGGGGACGGCGGCGACGGCAACCGACGAGATGATCGAAGCTGAGATGAAGCGTTGCGTTGATGAGTACGGCAGATTCGGCAAAAGCTTCGGCATCATCGCCGGCGTCATGGGGGATTTCAACGACCCCGAGGTTATGCGCAAGAACCTGCTTGCCGTCGATCTGATAAGGCAGCTGACAGGCTGTCCGGCTCCGGTTTTCCCCGAAGCATAGCAATCCCCGTATTCGGCGGCGTCTTCAGCGCCGCCTGGCTGATACAGGTGCAGATCCCTAGAAGAAAGGAAGAAAGATGCAAGGCGCCAAGAGAGTTCTTTTCATTGTTACATTGTTCCTCTTGAATGTCATGATCATGCACGACTTCGTGATCTTCCCCATCACGGATGCGCTTTACGAGGCATTTCCCGATAGCACGGCAGGAGTCAACTTCATCATATCTGGCCCCTCGATCGTGCTCGTGATTGCGTCATTCATTGTTCCGTTAATCCTGCGCAAGATCGACAAGAAGACCCTGCTCATCGTCGGAGGCATCTTATATGCCGTCACCGCTGTGGGCGGCTGCCTCATCGAGTCGGTTGCGTACATGTCGTTCTGCCGCGCTTGCAGCGGCATCGCATACGCCATCGCACAGATCTGCGCAGTCGGTCTTATCGCAGATCATTGGATGGATGAAAACAGGCGCGCGGCGTTCGTGGGCTATTTCAACGCCGCTCAAGCGGCGGTCGGAGCCGCTATGGGTTTCGTGTCCGGTCAGCTTGCCGTAGCGTCTTGGCAGAATGCGTATAACACCTATTGGATCGCGGTTCCTCTGGTTATCCTGATCATCCTGTTCATCCCGCGTGCTTCGGCGAGCGCCGTCGCGTCTTCGGAAGCGAGCGATGCCGAAGCTGCCAGCGATGGGCGTCGTGGGCTGGGTGGCAGCTTCTGGATCATGGTGCTCACGTTTACGCTTGTGACCATTGCGTATGTGACCACGATGTCGTACTTCATCTCGGTTTATGTTGCGGAAAACGCGCTGGGCGATGCGGCTCTCGCGGGTACGCTCAATTCGATTATGGCAATCGGAAGCATGGTGATGTGCATCGTTTTCGGCTTCATCTATTCCAAGCTCCACATCCGCACGTCGCTTCCATTCTTCTTCACGATGGCAGCTGCGATCCTCGCGTTGTTCCTCGTGCATGATCAGGTGGTTGCTATGGTTTCGGTCTTCGTCGGCGGTGGAAGCTATGGCTGCCTGATCGCCTACGCTTATGCCGAGGGATCCATCCGCGTACCCGCTGCGTCCGTCGACCGCGCCTCCGGTATCGTGACGGCGGCTTACGGCGTTGCCTGCTTCGTGGCGACCTATATCGAGACGGCCATCATGGAGGCAATGGGGACCGAGCTGGTCAGCCCGACCTACATCATTTTCGCTGTCGTCTGCGTCGTAGCAGCTGTAATCGAGATAGTGCGCGTTGCGCGCATGGCTGCATCTCTCAAGAACCAGTAGGCCGATCGCGTGCAAAACACGATATCGCGATGATTGACCATCAATTCAGACAGGAGAAACATCATGTTGACTCGCAAGCAGAATCTGATCGAAACCATGACAGGCGGAAACCCGGATCGTTTCGTGAAGCAGTATGAGGCGTTCCATATCATCGAAAGCAACCCGCTGCATGATGACGACCCCGAGTACTGCGGGGCTCCGCGCCAGAGCCCGTGGGGATACTGGCAGGTCTGGCCCGAGGGAACGCCTGGTCCTTTCCCAGTACTCGATGATGAGCATCTGGTGATCAAGGATATCGAGAATTGGCGCGACTATGTGAAGGCGCCGTCGCTGAAGTTCGCGGAAGCCGAATGGGAGCCGTTCATCGAGGAGGCCGAGTCGGTCGATCGCAACGACCAGTACGTGCTGCCCTTCATCTTTCCGGGCGTGTTCGAGCGCTGCCATCATCTGGGGGAGATGGTAAGCACCCTCACCTGGCTCTATGAATACCCCG
>CAYOBD010000166.1:551-5266 GCA_964402005.1 uncultured Eggerthellaceae bacterium | reverse complement strand
GGGCAAGGAAGCGATCCAGAATGGTTGGCTCGGGTTCGGGCTTAGGTTCGACCGGTTCAGGTTCTGGTTTCTCGATTGCATCGGTAAGCAGCGCGAATTGAACTGCAACTACGTCCTTGTTTCGCTTGTCGACAAAGGATACGGGTTCGAATTCGGGGAATTCGTAGTCTTCAGTCATCTCGCCGATGCGCTCGCGCATCTGTGCGGGGAGGTCGCTGGCGGCGTTATTCAGCTGAGCCACGCCGCTGGAAAGCTCGTTTGCCCCAGCAGAGGAAGCTGAAGCGCCGCTTGCAAGCTGGGATACGCCTGAGGAAAAAGCACTGTAGTTGGCGCTGAGTGCTTGGACGCCCTGCGTGTACGCGACGAGCCCTTCATGGAACTGGCTGTACTCGCTGGAAAGCTTCGCAAGTCCCTCCGCCAGCTGTTTGAACTGGCTGAGGTCAGTGCTCTCGAGGGAATCGGCAATCATGTTCAGCATGCCGATTGCCTGGTCGATACTGCCGCCATCTCCGATTACCGCTTGAAGCTGCCCAAGGCCCTCGGACGAGGCACCGCCGGCGGCATAGAACCCATTCACGATCTGTTGGGTTGCACCATACGAAGTCAGCAGCTTCTGCAAAGCGGCAGCAGCCTTCTCGTTGCCCGCCGTCGCCATGCTGATGGCTGCGGCCTCCTCATCGGAAAGTGCGTTTGCATTGACGATCTCTGCCAAGCTGCCGATAGCGTTGGCCATTTTCGTATAACCATCGACCAGCTCTTGCATCGATGCCTTCAGCATGCCGAGCCCTTCTGCGGCTTCACGTAACTTGGGGGCGTTTTCCGCGAGGCTTTCGAAGCTCGACAGGTCCATGTTGGCAAGCGATCCGGCGATGAATGCCAGTGAATCGTTAATCGCTTTCGACCCCTCCACGATCAGGGATGATTTTGCAGCGAGTTGCGCGAGCCCATCGCCGATCTGTCCAGCGCCGCTCTCCAGGCTTGCGGCGCCGCTGGAAAGCTGTGCCATTCCGCTGGCCAGCTCGCTTGTGCCCTCATTGAGCTGCGAGATCGCATTCGACAGATCGGTCAATCCGCTTTCCATCTCGCTGGTGTCGGGGATTTCGACCACGCTCGCGTAGGGCAGGGCCACGATCTGCGCCGACGGCATCTCGAAATCCTTTACTGCGGCCGACAGCTCGAAAGACCCGTCATGGCCGGGGAGCACGGTGAAAGCCACCGTCTGATCTTTGCCCGAAGCTGCAATCGTGGCGCCCTCGGCTTTGATGTCGGTGCACAGATCGCCGTCGAGCGTGAAGGTGACCTGTAGCAGATAGCTATCGTAGAACGCGTGATTCGCCTGGGGATTCTTGCTGGTATCCACCTTGATCGTCAGAAGCCCCGAACGGCCGGCCAGATCTGCGGGTTCGATCTTCTTGCCATCCAGTTCGTATTCGATGGCCACATTCCAAGGCAGCTGCGCGCCCTCGAGGGTGCCCTGGTAGAAGAACGGCTCCGCCCCCTTGTCGAAAGCGACTTTGCCGTAGTTCACCTCCAGCACCTGAGTGGTGCTCAGGTTCGAGACCAGCGAGTAGTTGCCGTAATCCTCCACACTGCAAGGCTCATCCGAATCGAAGCGGTTCACCACGTAGGTTTCGCGCAGGGCTCCATCGGATTGCAGCATTCCGTAGATCATCTCGGATTTCTCGATGCCGGTGCCCTCCGTGCTGCTTTCCTCTGAGTCGGCGAAGGCGGTCGAGCCGCACAGCATCGCCATCGCCGCCGAGAGAACAAGTGCGGCGCCTATGCAACGCGCAACAGGCCGAATGCCGCCGATTGATTTGCTATTTCGCATTCGAAGCGTCCTTCCCCGTGAAAAAGCCCGCTTTATATGTAGTGCGCCGTATCAGCTTGTCGCCGTACACCAACAGCGCCGGCAGGAAGCACGTTACCATGGCCAGCGATATCAAGGTGCCGCGGCCCAGCAGGAAGCCCAAACTGCTCACGGCCGAGAGCGAAGACGTGGCGCCGAGCGCGAATCCCGCCGAAGCGAGGATGGTTGCGGAGACCAAAAGCGAAACGAAGGTCTCGCCCAGGGCGTTGCGCATGGCGACTTTCGGGGGCTCGGTGTGCCGATGATCCAGGTAATGCAACGTGAGCAGTATGCCGTAGTCGATGGTGGCGCCGAGCTGCACGGTATTGATGACCAGGTAGCCGATGAAGTTCATAGAAACGCCCGTGTAATAGGGGATGCCCAAATTGATCCAGATGCCCGCTTCGATGGCGAGCATGAGCGCTATCGGCAACGCAAGCGAGCGGAATGTGATGAACAGGACTATGGCGATGGCGATGATGGCCGCGAGCGTCACCCGGATGTTGTCTACCGACACGATGTTCTTCATGTCGTAAAGATTCGCGCTTTGGCCTGCGGTGTAATACGTATCGTAGTACGCGGCCGCCGTGTCCTGCACTGTCTGCACGGCAGCGAACGCTTCATCGCTTTCGATGTCGGTGTCCATATACGCGACGATGCGCGCGTAGTTCGGGGAATAGAACTCCTTGAGCGCTTGCTCGCCTGCTACCGGCTGGGGGATGGCAGCGCCCACGGACGCGGTATACGAGAGCACGCTATTCACAAAACCGAGGTCGGCTAAATCGGACGAGAGGGCGGCTTCCGAGGCGATATCTCCCCGCGGCACTAGGACGACCATGGGGTTCTGCCTTCCGAACTCCTCTGTTACAGCGACGACGTCGGCGCCGTTGCGCTGGTCGGGGTCGGGCGAGGTGTTCAGGTAGTTGAAAACCGCGTGCGACTGGCCAAGGAACGCGGGCACGATCAAAACGAACACCAGCACCATTGCGGGTATGCGGATTTTGGAAAGCACCTTGTCGACGTTGCCGAAGGTGGGCATGAAGCGCCTGTGGGAGGTTTTATCGATGAGGCGATAGAGCACGAGCGTGAGCGATGGAAGCAGCACGGTTACGGTTATGAAGCTGAACACAATGCCCTTCACGAGGTTCAGGCCCAGGTCGGCACCGATTTGGAATTGCATGACCGAAAGGGCTGCGAAGCCGAACAGCGTGGTGATCGCGCTCGATGCGATGGCAGGGACCGATTTCGAGGCAGCTTGCACCATAGCCTCTGCGACATCGGTCGTGGTTTCGCGTTCCGCCGCGAATGCATGCAGCAGGAAGATCGCGTAATCCAGCGATACCGCCAGCTGAAGGATCGGGCTGATGGCGAAGGTCATGAAAGAGACTTCTCCGAGGAAGATGTTCGTGCCCATGTTGATGATGATCGATACGCCTATCGCCGCGAGGAAGAGGATGGGCTCGATCCACGATAGGGTGGACAGGATCAGAAGAAGGATGATGATGGGTCCGAGGATGGCTGCCGCGCTCAGCACTTGGATTAGGACCTGGTCTTGCGAAAAAGCCGTGTCGGCGGATTCTCCGGTGATCGCATTGCCCTCGCCGTACGAATCGATGAGCTCGTACAGGGCCCTGATTGTGGGGCTCTCGTTGCCCGATTCGACGGTGACCTGGTAAAGGGCCGCTCCTACCGTCGGGTTGTCCGGGTTGACGCGGTAATAGGTTTCCACCATGTCGCGATCCAGGGTTTCCAGCGGCACGGTGAGATCGACGGCGACGTCGAGTCAGATGACGTCTTCGACGCCGTCTATGGCCAGCATGCGCTGCTTGATATCGAGTGCCTGGGGGATGGAGACGTCCTTTACCATCACATTGGCGTTGGGCATGGCGGACTCGAATTCTTCCGACATGATGCGCACGGCTGTCGTCGATTGCGCATCGTCGGGCAAATAGTCGACCATGTTGTAGTTTGTGCGGACGAGCGGGATCATGAAAAGACATACCAGCATCGCCGCAAGGAACAGTCCGATGACCGCACGACGATGCTTCAACGTTATGCGAAAGAACTTTTCCATGTATGGTTTCCAGCGGTGGTCGATTCTCCCTTGAGCTAAGTGTAATGAATCGGCTCGGCCGTATGGCGTTCAGAGCGTAAATTGCGAGAAAAGCGTAACGGTTAGGCGGCGGGTTCCTGTCGGAAGAGCCTGCAGCAACTTTCCCAATGCATTAAAAGGTCGGAGCATGCAACGCGTTCTCCGATATACTCGTTGCGATACTGTGGAAAGGAAGCGATATGACGAAGAATGCAGAATACACGCGCGAGTACCTGGACATCATCGATGGACTCGACGGTGACATCGCCGGGCGCGAGAACGCGTTCGCCTACATGGAGAACTCGACGGCGCTTGTGCACTACATCCAGGCGGAGTCGTCGTTTGTGCCGCGCTTGTTCGACCGTGAGACCTACGACAAGGTGAAGTGGCTGGCCGAGACGGCGCATCGTGTGTGCGAGAAAGTTATGCGCCGCTACTTGGATGATCCATCGTATCGCGAGCTGTTCGACTACGATGAGCGCCTGCGTGATCTGATCTTGATTCCGCAGCGCTACGACGCACTGCTGCCGTTCGCGCGCTTCGATGTGTTTATCGACGAGGACACGCTTACGGGTGGCTTTTGCGAATGGAACGCGGATGGCTCTTCGGGCATGAACGAGGACCGCGAGCTCAACATCTCGCTGGCGCCGAGCGCGACGATGCGCGAGTTCGCGCGCCGCCATACGTTGACCACGTCCGACCTGTTCAACCCCTGGGTTGCTTTTTATACAACTGGTGGTGATGTTATGGTAATTGTGGAAGGCGAAAATCCTT
>CAYOBD010000166.1:0-541 GCA_964402005.1 uncultured Eggerthellaceae bacterium | reverse complement strand
TCCGACCTGTTCAACCCCTGGGTTGAGGAATTCATCCGCATCTACAACACGTTCGAGAACCGCGTGGAGCATCCTACGTTTGCCATCTGCGATTTCATGGAGAACGCCGTGGTGGATGAGTTCCGCGTGTACGCGCGCTATTTCGGCGAGCATGGCTACCCGTGCCTGGTCGAGGATGTGCGCGACCTTGTTTACGATGCGGAGAAGCGCGAACTGCGCGACAAGAAGGGACGGCGCATCGATGCGATTTGGCGCCGCTCGGTCACGAACGACATCCTGACGAACTGGGAGGAAAGCCAGCCCATGATCGCCGCCGTGCGTGATGGCGCCGTGGCGCTCATCGGCAGCTTCGCGGGGCATATCGTGCACGATAAGCAGATCTTCGATGCCGTGTTCTGGCCCGAGACGCGCACCATGTTCACGCAGGAGGAGTGCGACTTCGTGGACGCATGGGTGCCGAAGACGAAGTTCTTGGATGATGAGCATATCGACCTGGATGAGGTGCGTGCGAACAAGGATGCATGGATCATCAAGCCGACCG
>CAYOBD010000165.1:0-5310 GCA_964402005.1 uncultured Eggerthellaceae bacterium | reverse complement strand
ACTGAATGTTATACTGCATCAATGGTTTTTTTACGCTTCTTCAATTGCTCCGACCCAGAAACGGTCCTCCTTCTCGTTGTGCCGGCCGAAGAACCATCCTCTTCGGCCGGCCTCTTAATCTGCGACGGCGGGGTCATGCCCCGCCGTCACGTTGCAAGCCGCTGTTGCCGTTCGCTAGTGAGACAGCGGGATCGGGTCTCGCTGCCACATCGTTGACCCATCGTAGCCGCTCGTTAGTAGCGCACCTCGACTAGATCGTTTTCGGCAATCACCTTGTGCAGCTCGTCGATGTAGCGGCGTACGAGGCCGCTTGGATGGCGTTCGTTATGCATGATGTAACCCACCTGCATCACCTCGTCAGCATCGAGCGGGATGCTTACGATGCCGGAATGCATTTCGCTCGATAGCACGCCTGTTGAAATCGTGTAGCCGTTGAAGCTGGTCAGCAGGTTGGTCAGTGTGCCTCTATCGGAAAACGAGATGTTGCGTTCGCGTTCGATGTATCCGAGCGGCTCCTCCGAGTAATAGAACGAATTCATATTGCCCTGCTCGAACGAATAGCGCGGGTAGGGGGCCAGATCCTCCAGCGTGACCGACGTTCTGTCAGCCAGCGGATGATGCTCGCCCACGAATACGTGCACGCTTGCATCGAATAACGGGAAGAAAGTCGCGTCGGCATCTGCGAGTGCGCGTTCGAGTACGCGTCGGTTGAAGTCATCCAGATACAGGATGCCGATTTCGCTACGGAACGTGCGCACATCTTCAATGATCTGCCCAGTCGCGCATTCGCGCAGGACGAAGTCGTAGCGCTCCGACGAGCACGTTTCAGCAACGTTGATGAATGCCTGCAGGCAGAAATAGTAATGCTGCGTGGACACGGCTAGGCGCATGTGCTCGTGCCCGCCGCGGCGATAGCGTTCTTCCAGCATGTCGGCCTGCTCGATAACCTGACGCGCTTAGCTCAGTAGCTCCGAGCCCTCATTGGTCAGCACGACGCCGCGATTCGTGCGCGTGAAGATCGTGATTCCCAGTTCGCGTTCGAGTTCTTTGATAGCTGTAGACAAGTTCGATTGCGATACGTACAAATGCTGCGCTGCAGCGTTGATCGAGTGGTGTTCGCTGATGGCAATGAGGTAGCGTAGTTGCTGGAGCGTCATGTGGCCTCCTTGTTGAAAAGCGATGTTTCGTACTGTTATCGATTTCGATTATAGCAATGCAAATGCGAAATGCCTCCCTTAGGAACGCGACTAAAACAAACAACAATTAGAATTAACCCCTATTTTGTTAGAAATACAAACGAGAGACGCGGCACGGCCAGTCTCGATTGGCTTACAATAGAGGTGTTCATTATGGTGCTGATTCGCGGCGCCTGTGAGAGGCAGTTACAAAGGAGGAGCTATGCCTACGATTACACGCGAGCAAGTTAAGGTCCCCGTTGACGTATCCCCGGAGATGCGTGAGACCTATGTCGACAACTACATGAAGGCGACGCGCGGAACCGGCCGCTTGATGCTGTTCGCCTGCGATCAGAAGATCGAGCATCTGAACAAAGACTTTTACGATGGCGGTGAAGAGATCGACATCGCCGACTGCGAGCCGGAGCATCTGTTCCAGATCGGTTCGCAGGGAGTGTGCGGCGTGCTGGCCGGTCAGCGTGGCCTGATTGCGCAGTATGCTGCCGATTATCCCGAGATCAACTACTTGGTGAAGATGAATTCGAAGACCAACCTGGTCAAGACTTCCCAGGAAGATCCCTATTCGCCGCAGTTGTACGGCCTGGATTCCGTGCTGGCTATGCGCGATGCGGGCGTGAACATCGTCGGCTTGGGCTACACCATCTACCTGGGCAGCGAGTATGAAGCCACCATGATGGCCGAGGCCGGCGACCTGATCGCCCAGGCTCATGCAGAGGGCCTGCTCGTAGTTCTGTGGATCTATCCGCGTGGCAAGGCTGTCATGGCCGAGAAGGACCCCGATCTGATTGCTGGCGCTGCGGGTGTGGCGCTGTGCTTGGGCGCGGATTTCGTCAAGGTGAATCCGCCGAAGCCCGAAGGCGACGACGAGCGCACTCCTGCCGAGGCCTTGGCCATCGCCACGAAGGCGTCGGGCCGCACGGGTTTGGTATGCGCCGGCGGCTCCACGGTCGACGCCGAGACGTTCCTGACCCAGCTGTACGATCAGATCCACACGGGTGGTGCGGTCGGCAACGCAACCGGGCGCAACATCCATCAGCGCTCGCTGGATGAGGCTGTGCGCTTGACGCGCGCCATCAGCGCCATCACGTTGGCCGATTATTCCGTCGAGGACGCTTTGGCCGTCTTCAATGGCGAAAAGGACTTTTCGCTGTAACGTAAGCAGATTCTGATTACTCGAGTGGGGCAAAATCCTCAGAGATTTTGTCCCACTTCATTTAGAGGGGCAGATTCCTGTATAATCCCCTTCGTGGTTTTGGCAGGAGTGGCGGAATTGCAGACGCGGTGGTCTCCACAACCTCTGTCCAAAAGACGTGCGAGTTCGACTCTCGCCTCGGGCACCAGAAATCGAAGCGGCGGCTTTCGGGTCGCCGCTTTTTGCGGGCAGACGGAAGGCGCAGGGCGAGTTGCTTGGGGCGGTCCTCTCCGACGAGTCGATTTTTCAATGAGCCGATGGGAGCCGTTCTTTCCAGCTTGCCTCGCAGCCTATGGTCGGCGTGCCCGAAAAGGGGAGGATTGCTTTGAATTTGAAAGGCGAAATCGAATCATATATCCGCGAAAACTGGGATCAGGTCCTGCGTGATATCGATGCGCTTGTGCGTATTCCGAGCGTGGAGGATCTGGGTGCTGCAGCATCTGGCGCGCCGTATGGTCCTGGGCCGGCGCTGGCGCTGCGTGAAGCATTGGGCATGGCGGAGCGCATGGGATTCGAGACGCACGATTGCGAAGGATTCATCGGCTATGCGGATTTGCCTGGAGCGGCGAAGACGCAGATCTGTGTCCTCGGCCATGTTGATGTAGTGCCTGCGGGGCCTGGTTGGGCTTTTCCGCCGTACGAGGTCACGTGCAAGGATGGCTATCTGATCGGCCGTGGGGTTTCTGATGATAAAGGGCCGCTGGTCATCGCGCTGCATGCGGTGAATTTCTGGCGCGAGCACATACAGCGGACGGACGAGGTGCTGCCGTATACCGTGCGTATGCTATTTGGCGCCAACGAGGAGACGGGTATGGGCGACGTTGCGTACTACAGCGCGCATTATCCCGATCCTGAGTTCTTGTTCACGCCCGATGCCGACTTCCCGGTCGGATATGGTGAAGCGGGTATCTGTCAAGGCGTGCTGACGAGTGGCCCGATCGTCAGCGGGCGCATCCTTGCGCTCGAGGGTGGCGTGGCGGTCAATGCGGTGCCAGGCGAAGCGCATGCGCGTGTGGCATGCGACGTGAGCGCGCTGCCTTCGCGGGAGGGCATCGTGGTCGCCGTCGTCGATGGGGCGGTTGAGGATGCGGCTGGGGACGCGCCCGAAGGCGTGTCTGAAGATACGGCTGAAGCGCAGCGCGGGGAAACAGGCGCTTCCAAGAACGGCGTCGTGGACATCTGCGCATACGGCAAGGCTGCTCATGCATCGGCGCCCCAACTGGGCCGAAATGCGGTTGCGCTGCTCGCCGATTATCTGCTGGAGAACGACCTGCTGTCATCCGACGAACGACGCTTCTTCGAGTTGGTGCAGGCTGCAACGTCGACCGTTGACGGAGCGGTTTTTGGCATCGCGTGCGCGGATGACCATCTCGGCGCTCTGACGGCAGTTGGAACAGTTGCGGCTTTGAGGCAGATGGAAGGGAATGCGCGCCTGAGCCTTGCGATGGATTTCCGCTATCCGACCGCAATAATCGCGGATGAAATCGAACGGCGCATGGGCGAGGCGGCGGCCAATTTCGGGGCGACGTTCGCCGTTACTGTCGATAAGCCGCCGTATCTGATCGATCCTTCGTCATCGGCGATCAAGGCACTCAGCAATGCGTACAACGAAGTCACCGGCGAGGATGCCGAGCCTTTCACGATGAAGGGTGGCACTTACGCGCGCGAGTTTGCTCATGCCGCAAGCTTCGGTCCGGAAAAATCCTGGGAACCCAAGCCCGATTGGATCGGTGCGCTTCACGCTGCGGACGAGGGTATCCGTGAGGATCTGCTCAAGCAGGCGCTCGAAATCTACATCCGCGCCATCGGCAACCTTATGGAGGTCGAACTCTAACGATCTTATGGGGCCCACCCATGCGTCTTTCGCTAGTCCGCTCCTGCACCTGGGCATTTTGCGGTATCGGTTCGGAGGCATGCAAAGCAGAGGGTAATAATGATAAAGTAGACCCGTAATAAGCTGATGAAGGAGTGTATCGTGCTGAAGGCGATTATCGTTGACGATGAGGCGCCGGCCCGTTCTGAGCTGCGGTTCATGCTTGATGAACATGGTCAGGTGGATGTTGTGGCGGAGGCCGCAAGCGTGCGTGAGGCCATCGAAAAACTGAAGGACAATCCGTGTGATGTCATGTTCCTCGATGTGAACATGCCCGAAGCGACTGGTTTGAAGCTGGCCGAGGGTCTGCAGAGGCTGAAATACCCGCCCGCGGTTGTGTTCGTGACTGCTTATAGCGAGTTCGCGCTCGATGCATTCAAGGTGAATGCCGTCGATTATCTGGTGAAACCCGTCGAAACCGAACGCCTTGCCCAGGCCATCGCCCGCGTGCGCGAAAACGTTATGTTGCATGCGCAGGCGCATCATTCCGAGCGCGTCTCGGTCGAGAAGGCCGGCAAGAAAATCCTGATCAATGTCGATAAGATCCGCTATGTCATGGCGCGCGACGACTACGCCTATCTTCAGACGGACACCGATCGTTTCTTTACGACTGTCAGTCTGGCTCAGCTCGAGAAGCGCCTTGACGGTCATGGGTTCTTCCGCGTGCATCGCGGCTACCTGGTGAACCTCGCCATGGTCGATGAGGTGGAAACGGTAGCAGGCGGTACGTTGCTTCTTACGCTCAATGGCGTAGAAGACAAAATCCCCGTCTCTCGTCGCCGTGTGGCCGCCCTGAAGAAGGCGCTGGGAGTATAGGTTTCGCTTGCCAATTGTTCACTGATCAGCAGAGATGGCAGAACGTCGTTTCGTCTCTGCTAGCATTTGCGCAATCTGCGATAATCAATGGACAAGCGGTGGGCGCGTTATGAGGAGATGACGATGTTTACAGTAGCCGATGCTCAGCTCTACTCTTCCAGAGAGGTTTTGGTTGAGAACAACGTTGCCAGCAGAGTGCATGCCAAGGATGCAACGCTGTACGGCTTCGACGC
>CAYOBD010000164.1:284-5310 GCA_964402005.1 uncultured Eggerthellaceae bacterium | reverse complement strand
GTTCAGTCCACCCATGCGCTTCGGCACCGCTGATTGCTGGCACACAGCCAGCGCGCATGTAAGCCGGAACGCCGCATGCCCGAGCCACAAAGGTGAACACTGCCGCAGCGCCATAGCAGTCGGATTCGTTGCGATCCATTACATAGGTCGCATACCGCCTCGTAGTTTCGTCATCCATGAGGCCCCAAAGGATCTGGTCATCCATCTCGGGCACGCCCCGCATGTTCTTCAGCTGGTCGAAACACGCCCGCAGATCGCCCCCGTTATCGTCAACAATCGCTTGTATGTAGGCGTCCAGCTCGGCATCGCCCGTAAGCGCTCGCCCTGTGATTTCCGACAATCGCCAATCACAAGCGGCGTAGTCCCTCTGAACCGTTTGGAACACATTGACCACGCCGTTGACCTCGTAGGCCGCAAGCACCATACCTGAGCCCTTATTCTCGAACGCGAACGTACCATCAACATGCATCTTGGGTTTCCACAGCTGGGCATCCGTTCCGTTAGGAGAATACTGCTGTACGTTGGCATCCATCCGATCAGAACCGCCTGCGACGTCAAGCTTCATATTGGATTCGACATTGGTCAACGTATAGAATCCGTCGCCCGCCTCGGAGACAACCCACGCCTGGGCGGGCGTCTCGTTGCCTTCGTACAACTGGACGTTCGCCCCGGCAAAGGTGGATCCGCCCTCCACATCAAGCAGAAGACCCGATGCGGTATCGCAAAGCTCATAACAACCATCTGGCAGCAGATCCGTTGGCTTCATGAGGAAGGGATGCGCATCCCCGTCGCCCTCCCCAAGCGTGACAATCGCACCATCGACCACAGCCATGCTCCTGCCCGTACCGACGTTGGTCAGGACAGTTCCTGCATCATCGGTAGAAGCCTTCCAAAGCTGGGTCGTTGACGCCATGCGACTAAGCTGTATCACCTTGCCTTTGGAATCAGTCAGATAGAGACCGGAATTTATCGGCTGGATGGTGAACGTTCCGTTGGCCATGCTGCGCACGTACAGACGCTGCGCTCGAGAGCCATTGTAGGGGGATATCTGCATCTGAGCGCCCGGCTCCTCGGAAGCCTCTGAGGCATCCAGCACATCGTCTGCGGCCGATCCGTCATCCTGCACAATGAAAGCCGTATAGGCACCCTCCGTTAATACCTGCGCAGGCGCTTCTGTTGGTTCGGCGAATGCTGTGAGTGCGCCGAACAGCATCCCCGCAATAAGGGCGGCTGCCGCAGCAGTGCACGCAACCCACCCGCGAGCCATCTAACTCAACCGCTTCAGGATGGAGCCAGCGATACCTTGGGCATCCAGACCGAGGTTGGCCAGAAGCTGATCGACCTTGCCATGCGGCACTACAGTATCGTCAATGGCAAGGGTCAGCACGTCGGTTTGCAAGCAAGCTTTCGAAAGCACCTCGAGCACGCCGGAGCCAGCTCCCCCAGACAAAATGCCGCTCTCAACGGTCACAACCAGACGTGTTTTCGCAGCCTCATGGATGGCCTGCTCGTCGAGCGGCTTCACCCAGCGCATGTCAACGACGCGAGCATTCACACCATGTTGCGACAGCAGATCGGCGGCTTCGCATGACCGTGCGACCATCGAGCCGAATGCAAGGATGGCAACGTCATCGCCTTCGCGCACCGTGCGGCTGATTCCTTCGGGCAGGATCTGCGGTTCATCCGGTACCGGAACTCCGCAAGCGGCCCCGCGCGGATAGCGCACGGCTACCGGTCCCTCGAGTGCCAAGGCCGTATGCAACGCATGCACGAGCTCGGCCTCATCGGATGGCGCAAGCACACGCATGCCGGGAATCATGCGCAAATAGGCTATATCATAGATGCCGTGATGCGTGGCTCCGTCGTCCCCGACCAGGCCCGCGCGATCGACAGCGAACACGACGTCGGCGCACGCCAATCCATCATCTGTAACGATTTGATCGAATGCACGCTGCAGGAACGTCGAGTAGATGGCGACGACCGGCTTGGCGCCTCCAAGCGCGAGACCAACCGCCATACCGACGGCGTTTTCCTCGGCGATGCCGACATCCACCAGACGATTGGGCATCTCCCGCGCGAACCGCGTCAAGCCCGTCCCGCCGGTCATTGCCGCCGTGATGGCAACGACGCGCGGATCGGCTTGCGCCTCTCGCACGATGGCATCGCCGAACACCTGCGTGTACGTCGGTGCCGCCGATGGCGCCACTGCACATTTCCCTGTTGCGATGTCATAGGGACCCAGCCCATGGAATCGCTCCGGATCCGCTTCGGCGGGCGCATAGCCGGCACCCTTGCGCGTGACCGCATGCACCAGCACCGGACCGTCGGTCGCCAGCGCCTGCGCCAAAATTTCACGCAACGCAGGAATGTCGTGCCCGTCGACTGGCGGCGTGCACACAATGCCCAGCTGCTCGAACATCATCGCATGCGGGATGATGAACTGTTTCACAGATTCCTTCATGTTGCGGCCAATCGTCACGATGGCCTTGCCCACAGGGCCCGAACGCTCAAGCTTAGCCTGCGTTGTATCGCGCGCCATGCGATACATCGGCGAAGTACGCATCGCGCTCAGATGCTTCACGAGCGCGCCTACGTTGCGCGATATGGACATCTCATTGTCGTTCAGGACGATCACCAAAGGCAGTTGGAGCTGCCCAATCATATTCAGCGCCTCGAAGGCCATGCCGCCTGCCAAGGAAGCATCGCCGATGAGCGCAACGATCTTCTCGTCTGTCCCGCGCAACTCGCGCGCCTTTGCCAAACCGAGCGCAATGGACAGCGAATCGGATGCATGACCCGAAGGATGAACGTCATGGGGGCTTTCATCAGGACGGGGAAAGCCCGACAGCCCACCGAGTTTGCGCAACGTGGAAAAGTTCTCTGCGCGGCCTGTAACCAACTTGTGTGCATACGCCTGGTGACCGACATCGAAAATGAAACGGTCGCGCGGCGAATCGATCAACGAATGCACCGCCAAGATGATCTCAACCGCACCGAGCGACGACGCGACATGCCCTCCGTTGCGCGATGTGGTGGCGATGATCTCCTCGCGAATCTCGCGCGCAAGAATGGTCAGCTCATCGTCGGAAAGAACTTTCAGGTCAGCTGGCGATGAGATGCAATCCAGTATGCGGGGACAATCAACTGCCATGATCTTCCCTATTCAACCTCTGCAGATGCGGAAGCGCCTTCGGGCGCAACGGCGTTGTCGGCAGGTTCTTCGTCTTCGGGGACCTCTATGCCCTCTTCCAGCAAATCGCTCGCACGCATGCCGAGGGAAACGGCCTCCTCGTACAGATCGAGCGCGTCGTCCAACGGGATATCCTCGTCAGCAACAGCCTTCACGATCTCATCAAGGCGCGCCTGCACGGTTCCGAAATCCTGCAGGTCCTGCACGTTCTTCGCCATTGATCCCCTCTCCTAAACTGCCAGATGCACAGGGTTCATCCTCCCATGCATCCGCCACGATTCTGTTTATCGTTATTCGGCGTTTTCCGCTTCGCCGTCTCCGGGCTCCAACTTACGAGCGATTTTGCCCAGCACGCCGTTCACGAAACGGGACGATTCGTCTTCGCCGCCGTATGCTTTGGCAAGTTCGACGGCCTCATCGATAGAAACAGACACCGGCACATCATCCACGAACAGCATCTCGTACACAGCCAAGCGCAGAATGGCGCGATCAAGGTACGGCATACGATCGAGCGACCAGTTCTCGGAGGTCGATTCCAGATAGCCGTCGATTTCGGTCTGCTTTTCCGCAACGCCCCTTATCAGGCTTTCGGCATATTCCGACAGCTCGAACTCCTCTGAAGGGTAGCTGCCCTGCTCCATCAGCTCGACCGCATCCCCCTCAACGATATCGGCCGAATACAGCAAGGCCACCGCCGAAGCGCGCGCCGAACTGCGCGCATGTTTCCTACCTGCCACAGTATGCGACCCCGCTACTTCGAAAAATGGATACCGTCGATGAATACGTCCACCGAACCGACCTCGACGCCCACCTGCATTGCAATGGAGTCGGCGATGGCGCGGCGCACATCAGCCGCCACATCGGGCAATGTATGTCCGCTCTTCACATCGATGCGCACGGAGATGTGCAGCTTGTCGTTCTCGTCCACATCAACGGCAACGCCCTGGCTGGCAGGCTTTCCACCCGGCAGAAGCGAGCGCAGACCGCTCGGCGCATCGGAGCCGACCGAGGCAACGCCCTCCACGTCACGTGCGGCCATGGTCACGATGGTTTCCACCACGCTAGGTGCGATGGCCATGCCGGATACATACAAGTCGCTCATAATAGATCTCCCATCTGGGTCTCGATACAATCGGTCGTTGCCAACCCCTTGCAGAATACCTCGTTTTCCTACACGCTTCTACGCTTGCACATGTTTGAAACTGAAATTATACGCGCGCGATGAACGCGCAAGGCTTGCCACTCGACGAAAAGCGCCGTATGCACATGGGGGGGAACTGTCTAAAAACCAGTGAGATAGCCGCGCATCGGACGAATTAGTGTACAAACTTTCTGAGACACTAACCGTGAACTGGGGTTTTATGAGATGACATTTGCCCAAAAGGCGAAGTTTGTACACTAATTACCAAGCGCTAGCTTTTTGAACAGCCAGTGGGGGTATCGAGCCGACGGAATGCAGCAAAAAGACATCGCATGCCGTCGACCCGCTGACAACTCCGTTATTCTCTTTCGATGGTCTGCGCAGCGACCATCTGGCTGAACAGCGAACGTGTCTCGTTGAAATCCTGCGGCAGTACGACGGTGGACGACTTGCCCGACTCGGCGAACGCGCGCATCATCTCGACCCACTGCGTAAACAGGAACAATTCGTTCGCTTCGGCCTCCGTCACGCCCGACTCTTGAATGGTATCGAGCGATTCCTTGATGCCGTGCGCGATGGCGATGCGCTGCTCGGCGATGCCCTCGCCCGTCTTCTTCATGGCTTCGGCTTCAGCCTGCGCCTCGGTCACGCGCTTGATGCGGTCGGCCTCGGCCAGATCCTGAGCTGCCTGCTTC
>CAYOBD010000164.1:0-267 GCA_964402005.1 uncultured Eggerthellaceae bacterium | reverse complement strand
GCCATAATCAGCCATGATTTCAGAAACGGACGCTTGTACGTCCTGGGCTATCTCCACCTTGTTCTCATACGTTTCGTCCAGCGTATATTTCGCTGCCGAGGCGCGCAGGGCATCGGCGATATAGGCCTGCATCTGCTCAACTGGATTCGCCAGCATGTAGTACGCCTTGTAAACGCCCGATTGAGCTGTCGTTTCGCCCTGATCGAAGCCCACGTGATACTGCGTGACAACCTCCATCGAAATGGTGACGTTGTCCTTGGTCTTCAT
>CAYOBD010000163.1:0-5326 GCA_964402005.1 uncultured Eggerthellaceae bacterium | reverse complement strand
CCGCCGACATTGCGCGTGGCGCCCAGGGCGAGAAGGGCGATACGGGAGCCACGGGACCCCAAGGACCGAAGGGCGACAAGGGTGGCAAGGGCGACATTGGCGCGACCGGTCCTCAGGGCGAGACGGGAGCTACCGGCGCAATCGGAGCTACGGGCGCACAGGGCCCGAAGGGCGACGATGGCGATGATGGGAAAGACGGCTTCAGCCCGACCGTGGCCGTTGCGAGCATCACCGGTGGGCACCGAGTGACCATCACAGATGCCAGCGGCCCGCATGCCTTCGACGTGTACGACGGTTCGGGATCGTCATCTGGCGGAACCGACGGCATCACGCCCACCGTGAACGTGAGCGCGATTACTGGCGGGCACAACGTTTCCTTCTACTACGGCGAGGACGACGCCCGTAACGCGGACTTCGACGTGATGGACGGTTCGGACGGTGCAGCTGGCGCGACGGGAGCGACTGGCGCCATCGGACCTCAGGGACCTAAGGGTGACAAAGGCGACAAGGGCGACACGGGGGCAACTGGCCCACAAGGACCCCAGGGAGAGACGGGTGCGACTGGAGCGACGGGACCTGCGGGTGCGGACGGCACGACGTTCACGCCCGCGACGCCGCTTGAGCTTGCCGACGGCGAGCTGTCGGTCGACCTTTCTGCCTATACGGACACCGAGCATCTTGCCCCGGTCTTCTGGCAGAAGTGGACCTATCCACGCTTCCCGGATAGCAACGGTAACCGCTGGGTTTCGCTCGGGGAAGACACGAGTCAAGGCTACCGCGTGTACGACATGATATTCAACGGCCAGTACCGCGAGCTGGACGTTATAACAAGGGTGTCGAAGAACAGCGGGTACGCAAGCGGAATCTTGCAGCGCGTAGCCGAATTCGGGCTGATGCGCAAGTTCGAGACGACGACCGACTTCGACGTGGACCCGGGCGATACGGAGGTTGTGACCATACCTGCTGGCGACTTCTATTCCGTGCCCGCTGGTTGCGTCTTCTTGAACACAACGTCGGGCAACCTGATGATCAACACGGCCGAGGCGGCGCCTGATAGCAGGGTCGCCGCGACCTCCCTGACCGTGACTGGGCTTTGCAACATATACGAAGCTGCCGCGGCCATCACGGCGTCGAGTCCACTAACCCTATCTAACGGCGTGCTGTCGATTGACCTTTCTGGCTACGCGGCTTTAGCTGGAGCTACCTTTACTGGCGCGGTTTCGGGCATCGCGCCGACGGCGAACGCTCACTTCGCCACCAAGCAGTACGTCGACGAGGCGGTGCCGACCATCCAAGCGACATCGCCGCTGTCTCTTTCGAACGGGACGCTCTCCATCGACCTGTCTGGCTACGCACAGGAAACGGGCCTACCCCCCAAGCTCTGGGTCAGCCCCTTCGTGCCGAGCATAACCGAGTATTCCTCGGCCGGCTCATCGGTCGACAAGGTGTACTACCCCGGGCTGAAGGCGGGCGACTACATGTGGAACACGCTTGCCGACACGCTCGTTAAGGTGAACAGCGTGACCGAGAGCGCCTACTCGTACAGCGTTACATATGAGGGACTGATCGACCTCTCGAAGGCGCGCGGCCTGCTGCCGACGACGGACATCGACCTGGAGCCGGGCGTGTCCGGCACTGCGAGCGTGAGCGCGAACGGCCATTCCGTGAACACGGGGACCCTGCTGCTGAACACGACGAGCGGGAACCTGATGCAGGTGACGGCGAAGGCGACGCCGAGCAACGGCGCGACCGCGAAGGCGAGCATGAGCGCGGTCGGGCTCGCCAACATCTACAACGCCAACGCATCTGGCGGCGGGTCGTCGCTTTCTGCCTCGTCACCGCTGTCGATTTCGAACGGGACCATATCGATCGACCTTTCGGGATACGCGGCGCTTGCTGGTGCGACGTTCACAGGGGCCGTGACGGGAATCACGCCCACGAGCGACTACCACCTGGCGACCAAGAAGTACGTGGACGAAGCGATTGACGCGCTGGTGAACCTGGACGAGGAGAGCTTCTGATGACCATGGGAAAGACGAGCACAGCTGTGCTCACCGACATTGCGAATGCCATCCGCTTCCAGGCGGGAGTCTCGACTCTGTACAAGCCGAGCGAAATGGCGGCGGCTATAACGGCGCTCGACGGCACGAACGCGGGGCGCTACCAGGCGCAGGGCTACCCCGAGCTGGAAGGCGGGGTGCTCTCGGACGCGATCTACACCGATATAGCCGATGCCATACGCGGGCAGAACGGCTCGAACACGACGTACGCGCCCGACGACATGGCCGATGCGATACTTGCGCTCACATGGGACAACACCTTGAAGGCACGGGCGCTGCTTCTGAGCGACGGGACGCTGGAGTTCAACTACCTGGCGGGACGGCGCTCGACGCTGGGCGGCACGATCGTGGCGACCTACGACCCGCCGACGACGGCGCTTTCCGCCGCGAGCGGGCAGCCATGGTACGCGCAACGGGCGTCGATAACGAAGGTCGTGTTCGACTCCTCATTCGCGTCTGCGGGCTTCACGAACTGCGCCTACTGGTTCTCCGGACTTGCGAACCTGGTGGAGGTATCGGGCTTCGAGAACATGACCGGAATCGCGACGGCCACCCAGATGTTCGCGAGCTGCTCGTCGCTGGAGTCGATCTACGCGACCAGCTTCACCAACACGATATCGAGCGGGTCGATGATGTTCTACAGCTGCCCTCACCTGGTGGGCGGTACCGACGGGTTCGTTCCCAGCAACACGAGCAACGCGACCGTGTGCAAGGTTGGGACCGGCGGTGTGCTGACCAACCCCTCAAGCGACATACGCGAGTGGTGCAAGGTGTTCGTCTACAGCGACGGAGCGGTGGTGTTCACGGCCACGGGGTCAGTCGACGCGAACAAGACGCTGCTGGCGTCAGGGCGGCTGTGCGTGAGCGCGAAGTACAACGCGAGCGGCATCATCCCCGGCTATGCGAACAGGGCGCAGATGAGGAGCGTTTCGTTCGCGGCCGACATGGCGAACTACAGCTACGTGAACATGAACTACTGGTTCTACGGGCTGGGCGCCATCACGACGTTCACGGGAATCGCTAACTTGGACAGCGTTCACGAGATGCAGTACACGTTTAGTAGCTGCACGGGCGTAACGTCGCTCGACTTCCGGGGATTCGACCCGTCGCACCTGACGAGCCTGTACCTAACGTTCGGGAGCTGCTCGAACCTGGTGACGATTTACGCGGACTCGTCCTGGACGCTGCCTTTGAGCGGGCTTTCAGGGTCGCAGACGTTCTACAACTGCACGAGCCTTGTGGGCGGAAATGGGACAGCTTATTCGAGCTCGAAGATTAGTTACACGTACATGCGCATTGACGCGACGGGAACACCGGGATACTTAACTTCCCAATAAAGCATCCATCTCAAGTAGAAATCAACTTGACCTCGCAACCATTTATAATTGAACCCATCATTTGGTGTGGATGGCATTTGAATGGTTGGGTTGCGAGATGTCCGAGAATGTAGTTAGCGTACGTTGCGGCATAGCAGATAAATCTCACGAAAACGAGTTCTTCCGCTACTTTGCAAGGGCGGTTAAGGCTTTCTTTGAAAAGAAGGGCATCGAGACTTTTCTAATTGGCATGCCAAAATGCCTCGTAAACCAAGACCTTCAAATCGATGCGCTTCTTATCACGGACAGCAAAATGATAATCATCGATTTCAAGGACTACTCTGGCGAGCTAACCCTTCCTGACGAGCAAGATTTCAGAAGAGGTAGATGGGAGACGTCGACTGGAATCCAGGTAAAGGGCGGAAGCAGCCCCAATCCCTTCTATCAAACAGGCTTGCAACGAGAACGCCTAGCTAGAATCCTTGAAACCTTCTGCCGTAATCTGAGCAAGTTCAATCCCCGGCATATTACCACTATGGTGTGTTTCCAAGGGGAGATGGATGTCTTTGGCGCAATCCCGGGGCAATACAAGCCATGCTTCTTTATAGCCGATAGAGGCAATTTCCTCGAAAAGTTATACGACATCGTTTCAGTAGGCGACGAACCCGCCGGTCTGCTCGGCAATAAATTCCTCGATTACTTCAATGACCGGATTTTCAAGTCCGAAGAGTACGATCTGGCGGTCACCCCCGAGTCGTTGGGGGTACTACCTGAGCCAATAGCCCCCGTTGAGAGGTCGACCATCGATGAAGCAATCAAAGACAGGGTGGCCGCGTTCTTTGCAAGCGACATACCCGTCCTTGCAATTACTGGAACCGTCGGGTCTGGAAAGGCAGCCATTTCTTCCGAGATCAGAGAGGCGGCATTAGACGCCGGCTTCTCATCGGCGCGAATCTTTGCCCTGTCGAATAGGGTCAAGCACAATCTGCTCGGAAGCATCGACGAAGTCGAGAGCCTTTATTCGGCGATATTCGACTTCTCATCGACGAAAGTCGCCGATGATGGCAGCAAGCTCATCCCCCTTGCAGAGCTCGAAGAGCCAAGGGCTTTTGACGACTTGGATAGCGCAACGCCCGAAGATGAGAAGCCAGCAAAAACAGCCTTCATCATCTACGAGAGCCAGATGGTCACAGACTCAATGCGCGTGGGAGAGGCCATTCAATTCGGATCCGGGAAGCTTCTCAGCGACCTTCTCGAGCATCTTGGAATCAGCGAGAACAAGCTCGCAGGCAACAAAGTCGTGTTCGTCGGCGACAAGTTTCAGCTTGGTTTTGGCTCATGGAGCGAATCGTGCCTCAACCCCGAGTACTATCGTGGTCGCATAAGCATGGCGGCGATAGAATTACCAGACACCCAAACCCCGACGGGAATCCAGCAGGTCTGCCTCGACATAGCAAATGCGATCAGAATCGGGCGCCTTTCCCATCTCATGATAACCGCCAATGCCCAGCTCGCCATTTGCGGGCAGAACGACGAAGCCAAGCTTTTGAGGGAAGCCGAGTGCGATTGGCGCTCGCACAAGGTTCTCTCGTACACCAACAGCCAGGCATGCGGCCTTAATGGATACATAAAAAAGCGAATCAAGCAGAATGGCTCCCGCTGCTCGATAGGAGACGTAATCATCTTCGAGAACGAGGTTCTAGCCTATCCTTCGTCCTCAAGTGTCTCTTCCGAGGAAGGGTCTGTCTTTCAATTCGGATCGCCCGAGCCAACGAGGATTCCCAACGGAACGTTCGGCACTATCGTCGGACTTGGAAACGAGACATCAATTGATGTAGACATCAACGGTAGCGATGCTCCGATTCGGCTGACGCTGGTCGAGGCTGACGTGCGCTTAAACGTTGGCGGCTTCGACGAAACGCTCGAGATACGCTTCATCAAGGAACTCCT
>CAYOBD010000162.1:3808-5329 GCA_964402005.1 uncultured Eggerthellaceae bacterium | reverse complement strand
TTTGCGACGAGCGATGCCTTGCCGGCAAGTTCGCTGACCACCATATGCGAGCGGTTTCCCACCGAATCGGGGGCGACGTGCTCATACGCTTGAGGGAAGCGCGCGATTGCGCTCGCATGCAAACCGCCCTTATGAGCGAACGCCGAAGAACCCACATAGGGACGATGCTTGTAGACGGATTCGTTGCACGTCTCGGCAACAAACGACGCTACGCTGGTCAGCTGGCGCAGGTTTTCGGCGCCGACGCACTCGTAACCCATCTTGAGCTCGAGATCGGCGATCACGGTGAGGATATCCGCATTGCCGGTACGCTCGCCCATGCCACCTATCGTGCCCTGCACCTGCGTGGCGCCCGCGCTCACAGCCGCCAGCGAATTTGCCACCGCGCAGCCCGCATCGTCGTGGCAGTGGATGCCAATGCGGACATCAGGCAGCTCCATCGTCACATGAGCGACGGTCTGCCCGATCTCGAAGGGCAGCGCACCGCCGTTCGTGTCGCAAAGCGCCAGCACCTCAGCCCCAGCAGCTGCAGCAGCTTTCAGACATGAGAGCGCATAATCGGGATTTGCGCGATAGCCGTCGAAGAAATGCTCGGCATCGAATACGACCTCGCGTCCAGCCTTGCGAAGGAAGGCAACCGAATCGCCTATCATGCGCAGGTTCTCGTCGAGCGACGCCTGCAAAGCGCGCTCAACCTGGACATCCCAGGTCTTTCCCACGATCGTGACGATGGGGGTGCCGCATGCAAGCAGGTCCGCCAAACCAGCATCATCAGCTGCCGAGATGCCCTTCTTGCAGGTTGAGCCGAATGCGGCTACGCGCGCATGCGCAAGCGGTCGCGCCGCGAGTTCTGCGAAGAACTCCGCATCCTTGGGGTTCGATGCGGGAAAACCCCCTTCGATGATATCGATGCCGAACGCATCGAGGCGCCGCGCGATGCGCACTTTATCGGCGACGGAGAGCGCAACCCCTTCGGCCTGCTCCCCGTCCCGCAATGTCGTGTCGTATGTCTGAATTTTGGCCATAGTCTCCCAGCTAGAAACCGAATCAAAGGGGAGTCTCCCCTTTGATTCGGTTGGATGGACATCCCGTCGGAGCAGAGAAACTAATCAAGCGGAGTCAGCCAATCCGCGTAGTCTTCCACGTTGCCGTAAACGACATCGAAGAAGCGCTGCTGCAGAGCGCGCGTGACCTCGCCAGCCTTGCCTTCGCCGATCTGACGGTCGTCGACGCTGGCCACAGGCGTGAGCTCAGCGGCCGAACCGCACAGGAAGACCTCGTCGGCGATGTAGAGGTCGGTGCGCGTCAGGCTCTCCTCGACGGGATACACGTCAAGTTCCTCAGCCTCGAACATGTCGGTTGCGATGGTGAGGATGGAGTCGCGCGTAATGCCCTCGAGCAGGCCGTCGGACAGCGGCGGCGTGGACAGGACGCCATTGCGAACGGTGAACAGGTTCTCGCCCGTGCCTTCGCACACAAGGCCGTTCTCGTTGAGCATGACAGCCTCGGCATAGCCGTGCG
>CAYOBD010000162.1:0-3708 GCA_964402005.1 uncultured Eggerthellaceae bacterium | reverse complement strand
ATGCCCTCGAACACGCCGGAACCATAATGCAGCGAGTGCGACAGCACGTGCGTCGTCGCCTCCGCCCAGGGGATGAATTCGCCATTCTTCCAGATGTAATCGACTTCGGTCAATGCGGCCATTTGCATCGCTTCCTTCCATAGTCTGCGTACGCTGCAATCAAACATGAACCAAAAGGGAGACTCCCTTTTGGTTCATGCATGTTAAACGCGCCCTATTGTACTCCAACGTGCGATAGTGGAACAGGTCACAGCAGATTATTCCGCGAACGTACAGCGCGCACGACAAAGACAACGCAGGGTGCTGCCTCGCAGCAAAGGCCCGCCAGCGGACCCGGAATCGCCTTACCTGTTTTCCCGTTCGTTTCCGCAGCCTAGAGAAGCGGTTGATCGAACGAATACAGGGCCTCGTTGATGGCGAATACATCGTAGATTCCGCGTACGATGAAATACTGGACGATGATGTCAGCCTTGCTGCTCTTCGAGAGCGCGAAGCCAGCGCGTCGCAGAAGATCGCCCGTCTCATCCAGGTCGAGCTCCAGGGCTACCGCCAATGCAAGAACCGTCTTTTTCGTCGGGCGGTACGAGGCATCCGAGCGAATTCTGCTGAAATGCTGGCGGCTCAGATTGGCCCTCTTATAAACCTGGGCATCCGTTAACCCGCGCGCATCGATGAGGGCGAGCAATGTCGTGGAGAACGGGGCATCCATTGCATTCAGCAACTCGTCAAGACTGACATCCGAACCCACGCCAAGACTTGGCGCGGCAAGGCTCCCACCAGAGCAAGGAGCTGCTGCGGGGCTCCCAGCAAAGCTGGGAGAAGCTATCGATTCGGGGGCGAAAGCGGGTGCGCACTCTTCATATGCTTCCCGTTCAATGACGGGAGCGAAAGCATCTGTCATCGATGCGGACCCATATGCGGGCGCACCCTCCTTGTATGCTTCCTGTTCGTCGGCGGACGCAAGCATGTCCACCTTAGGCTCGGGCATCGCAGCTGATCGCCGTTCCGCCTGATGCCGCTCACGCAGCCGAGACAGAAAGCCGCGGCGCCTCTTCTCCTCCGATTGCGGCAACGCAGCCTGGTACGACGACCTCTCCGACTGTGCAGGCGCGGCCTGATATGGAACCCGCTCCGGTTGCGCAGGTGCAGACAAGCGTTGGGGCGCTTCCTCAAAATGGCGTTGGACATCTCTGCGAACGGGGGCATCGGCCTCCCTTGCATAGAGCGCATGCTCATCTACGTAGTGGTCATCGATGTAGGAGGCGATGTCCCCATACGCTGCCAACCCCGCAGTCACCGCAGCGCGACTGTAGAGCACGACGCGCACATCTATGTCGTATTGGTCGAGAAACGCGCGCACAGCATCCATCGCCAGCGAGAACGACACCTCCGCAGGGCACCCAAATGTGCCCGCAGACAGCAGCGGCAGTGCCACCGACTGCGCATCCGCATCAGCCGCACGCTGCAATGCCTGCGCATATGCTGAAGCAAGCAAGCGCATCTCCTGCCGACCGCCCGTACGCCAAACCGGGCCCACGGCATGGATAATCGTCTGGGCAGGCAAATCGAATCCTGGCGTGGAAACAGCCGAGCCCGTGGGGCAAAAGCCGATCTCGTCGCATGCGGCCTGCACGCGACTCAACCCCGCCGCTTGCGCCACAACAGCCCCAACTCCGCCTGTGACCTGCAAGTTCTCATTAGCAGCTACCACGACGGCGTCGACCTGCATACGGGCCAGATCGTTTCTCTCTATCGAAAACGGCATATCCTGAACCTTTCATTCCCGCATCGCCATCACAGAACGATGCCGAAACGCTCCTCGAGCACGCGCGGGATCTCCTCATCGGCAAGCTCGGTCGTAGTCAGCCGACCGTCGACGTGCTCGCGCAGGGTATTGCCCTCGATGGCAATACTGCCTGTCGGCGTACGCAGGTTCACGAGGCGCATGTTGCGGAACGGCGACTTGGGATCGCCGGCGCAGTAGTAATTCATCACGATGAAGTCAACGATTTCGGTGGGCTCCGCCGAAAACGACAGCTTCACGGACCACGCATCGGCGTGGCGATCGTATGCAACCAAATCGAAATGCCCATCCACTTGCTCGATGCGGAAATCGCCGGTAGGCGTGTGCTTGATCCCATTGTCGTATATCGACAGCGAGATGCCCGCCTGCTGATTGCCCGAACCGCAATCGACCCAACGCAGATCGTCGTCGAACTTCACGAGCGTGCCGCGATGCAAGGGCAGCTGAGGATATGGCTTGCCCTCGCGGATGCGCGCCGTCACGCTCCAGCATTTAAACCCGAACGCCTTAAGCAGTGCATAAAAGCAGCCGTTGACCTCGAAGCAATAGCCTCCGCGATGACGCGTGACAATCTTGTCGAAGATGTCGCGTACGGCAAGCGAAGGCACTTTCCCCTCGGTGAACACCTCCAAGTCCTCGAAGGGCACGCTCATCTGATGGCAGGTGAGCAGGCGATCGAGCACCTCCACCGTGCACTCCCGCGGACCATCGTAGCTGATTCGATCCAGATAGGCTTCAACATCGGGCAGCGGCTCGTAGTATTGCTCGTACATGTGCATCCCTTCTCTGCATTGTCGATCAAAGCCAAGGATACCCTTGAACCGCCATCCCCGCCAGATGCAGGACAGGACAACCCTCTCGGGGCTGCTCCAGAGCAGAAGCATCTTGAAACAGCCCCTCCCATCGTCAGCTGCATCTGCCGTTAACCCCGGCGATGGCGACGGAACCCGCCGCGCTTCGCGCAATCCCGCTCAACGGGGGCCTTCCACTCCGCACCCATCGGCGCAGAATTGGGCATAGCCTCGCGCAGCATGCATGTCGCGGAAGCGACGGCCTCGTAGGCGACGCGCTGGCCCTCACCGTCGGCAAGATTCATGACGGCGCGATCCTGCGCAATCCCAATGCGCGCCGCCTCGCCGACAGCATCGATGTCGGCACCGAGGAACAGGAATTCCCAGCCCTGCTCCTTCTTTTGCTCGACCATGCGCTTCACCTGGTCATACGTGTACATGCGGCTTGCGTTCTCATAGCCGTCTGTCGTGATTACCACGATCGTGTGCGCTGGACGGTACTCTTCGGGCAGATAGCCATGCACGCGTCCGATGTGCTTGATGGCTCCTCCGACGGCATCAAGCAGCGCTGTACAGCCGCGCACCTGGTAGTCGCGCCCGGTCAACGGCGGCACGTCGGCAATCGGCAGGCGATCGTGCAGCACCAACGTTTCGTTATCGAACAGAACCGTGGAGACCACAGCCTCCCCTTCCGCATTGCGGTGTGCATCCAACGTCGCATTGAAGCCGCCGATGGTATCGGTTTCCAATCCTCCCATCGATCCGCTGCGATCAACGATGAATACGAGCTCGGTCAGATTGCCTTTCATGATGCGTCCTTCCTCTCTTACGGCCGCCCCCATGGCGGCCTGTTTTCAGGAAGAACGATACGTTTCACAAGCGCTTAATAGGTCAACTGGCAGTTGACATCTGGCGGCGGTCCAACTATCGATGCATCTTCGCGCAGCGACGCAACAATGGTGCGAGCCGTCAGCACTACCGAAGGGGCAGTTCTCTTGACAACCGTAAAGCGGTCCGAAATCCCCTCGGATTTCGGGACCCCGGGTATCGGGGCGGTTGTTTTGCAAACGTAGGTTTTAGGGGCGGCGCCCGATTCGTGGAACACGGTGTCGT
>CAYOBD010000161.1:0-5341 GCA_964402005.1 uncultured Eggerthellaceae bacterium | reverse complement strand
GGCGGCTCGATTTCCAACAACATCGCGACCGACGGCGGCGGCGGGGTGAAGGTCAAGGAGCACACGACCTTCGAGGCCCACGGCACCACCATCGAGAACAACAGAACGTGGAAAGAAGAGGGCGGCGGCATCAAGAACTTCGGCACGACGACGCTTACAAACTGCACCATCATCAAAAACAAAGCAGAGGCCGACGGCGGCGGCGTTTACAACAATCACAACGGCTCGAACACCGGCCAACTGACGCTTGACGGCTGCACGATCGCCGGCAACATCTCGAGCACAAACGGCGGCGGCGTATACTCCGATAAGAAGCTCACCATCTGCGGCACCACTGTTATCGGCGAGAGCGTATCCGCAGATGGCACGACGATTTCCGGAAACGAGGCCCTTGAGAGAGGCGGCGGAATCTTTATCGGCCAGGACTCCGACGATACTGAGATACAGGACGACCTTACGGTGGAGGGCAACACCGCAAGCACTTTCGGAGACAACGTGTTCTTGCGCTCGGGCAGGCTCGAGTGCACGGGGAAGCTGACCGGAAAGGGAAAGATCAACGTCGACCTGGAGACGGGCACCGGGGTCATCACCAGGAATTATTCAAGCAACCACAACAAAGACCCGCAGGATTGCTTCACCGCCGCAGAGGGATACGACGTGGCCGTCAAGAAGGGCGAAGTGGAGATTTCGAGTGGCTGGGCCCAGATGAAGAAGGACATCGAGGCACTGGGTGAAAACGGGACATACACGCTGACCAAGGATTATGCCGCGAAACCCTCTGATGACAGAATCAAAATCGAACCCGATCAGTCCGGCAAAACGAAGCACGTCACGATTGATCTTAACGGCCATACGCTGAACCGCAACCGCGATGGCGAAGCGAAAAACGGCCGTGTGCTTGAGGTATACGGCGGGGCGACGCTTACCATCGTGGACAGCAGCAGCGACAACAGCGGAAAGATCAAGGGCGGTTGGGCGAGCTTAGGAGGCGGCATCTACGTCCATGCGGGCGGCACCCTCGATTTCGAGGGCGGCACCATCTGCGGCAACAAAGCGTACGATAATGGCGGCGGCATCTACGTTGAGGGCACGCTCAACATGAAACCCGGCAGCGCGTCTTCCAATAAGAACGGCGGCTTCGTCGAATCCAACGAGACGCAAGGGGCCGGCGGCGGCATCTGCCTGGCCGAAGGCGGCGCTTTGAACCTCGAGGTTGGAACCATCGCCAAGAACAAAGCCAACGGGTGCGGCGGTGGCATCATGGCGGAGAAAGGCGCGACCGTCTCGGTCAAGGGAGCCCCTGTCGTGAAGGGCAACGATGCATTTACCAGCGGCAACGATATCTACCTGCCTTCAGGCAACAAGCTCGTTATAGCGGATGCGCTCGCCGACGGCGCGCGAATGAACGTTGCCATAGAGGACGACTGGGGCGTGTTCACGAGCGGATACGAAGGCAAGAACAGCGGCAAGGACCCTGCTGCGTTCTTCGCGTCCGACGAGGGGTTCTCGGTTGTCAAGAAAGATGGTGAAGCCGCCTTCGACAAAAACAGGTTCGGGGAGACGGACTACGAGTATGCCTTCGTCTATTGGAGCAGCCAGATGAACGCCGATGAGGACACCCTGGACGGCCGCAACTGGATGTCCGGCATCTCCGGCGAACGCTATCTCAACGAGATTAACATGCCCGGCTCCCATGATGCAGGAATGAAGAGAGTCATCCCGCTCGAATGGGGCCAGGACGGTACCGCGTTTTGGTCAAAGTGGGCCCCAGGTGTAGGAGCCTACTTCGCAACGACGCAGGTTGAGTACATAAATCAACAGCTTGAAGAAGGCTCGCGCCAGCTCGACTTGCGCTTGAACGATTGCCATAAGCTCGCGTCAGGGGATGGCTATTACTGGTTTGACGACGGTAAGAACCTTTGGATCAACCATGGTACGGACACCAAAGCCGGCACCTACACGGCCTCTGATCCCAACGGCATGGACTTGAAATTCGATGAGGTCCTCGATTGGGTGAAGGATTTCTTGAAAAAGCATCCCACGGAAACCGTCATCCTGAACATACGGCCGGAAACGTGCCAGTCAGGCCATGGCGACAACATACGTGCGCGCGCCAAGGCAATACTCGAGGCCTCGATGCTCGAAACCAACCCCTCGACGAAAGAGGCCTACCTCTACAAGGAGCCCGGCTCCGACGACTACTTCGTTCCGTACACGCATGTCCCACAGCTAAAGGATTGCCGCGGGAAGGTCGTGTTGTTGCCGGACAGCGACACGTTCGTGAATGTGGTCGGCGGCTTCACGGGTGCGAAATTGACCGATTACACCGACCCGACGAACTTCAAGAATACCGCCAACGAGCAGATCGATGAAATCGAGCAGGAGTACGCGAAACTCAATCCGGGCCTCAATTCCACACCCCTTTCCACCGATGCGAGTCAGATGCTCGATGCGAACAACAAGGCTTTCCTCTGGTATTGGGAGCTGAACTGCACCGGGGAAGACAAGAGCACTTGGAATTACATAGGATATCTTTTCAAGTTGTCCAAGTGGACCGAGAAGGTAGAAAAGTGGCTCTTGGGCAGCGATAAGTTGGGGGATAATCCCGTCAGAATCGCAAAGATCGTAAACCCGAGCCTGATTGGAGACAACAACCTGCTCGGCTCGAATTTGGCGGGGCAGTTTATCGGCTGGGTGAGACTGGATGGCTTTCAAGCGAAATACGCTGAGCCCATCTGGAGGACTAACTACTTCGATGACCTGCAGTACTGCACCGTGACCGTGGAATCGGCGCTCGGCGACCCCAACTACTCTGCGCAGACCTACCGGTTGCTGAAAGGGACGACCATCACGCTTCCCGGCAACATCTACAAGAACCTGCCTGATGATAAGAATTTCGACTGCTGGGAGATTACGGCAGGGACCCATACAGGCAAGAGCTACCACAAGAACGATAAGTTCACGATAGACGGCGATGTCACATTCACAGCCAAATGGAAGAAGGAGACGCCCGTAGAAATCGTTTGGAGGGACGTCGAGGATGTCGATAAGCTGCGGCCGCATAGCGTGGACTTTACCGTGACGACGCGTGATGAGAATGCTTCAACGACTTCGACTTCCACGCTAACGTTGACGGACGAGAAGGGCTGGATGGGGGATGCAGAGGGGGATATTTCGCGCATCGACCCCAATTGGGACCTGATCACGGACGGGACGTATACCTTCTCGATGCAATACGAGCAGGGGAGCGGATACACCTTCGAGTTCGTCCATACACCGAACAAGCCGATTTCGACGGCCGGCGGGGTCAAGTGGCGAGATGACGACGATGCCGACGGGATGCGTCCTTCCGATGTCACGATCCATCTGGTCGCCGATGGCGTGGAGATGGGTTCTGCGACTGCGACGGAAGAAGGCGGTTGGAAATTCGATTTCGGCGAGAAACCGCAGTATGACTCCGGCAGGCCGATCGATTACAGGGTCTACGAGGAAAGGGATGGCGAGTGGGCCCAGGCGTACAGCACCGTCGTCGACGATTTCATCGTGCTGAACACGCATACTCCACGCGGACGGGCAACTATGGAGGCGACGGGCGCCGTCGCATGGGATGATGCCGAAAACGCCCGGCTCACCCGCCCAGAGTGGGTTGTAGTGACCTTGTGGGCCGGCGATACGGAGGTCAGTTCGCTAAAGGTCAAACCAGACGATGACGGCTATTGGATGTTCGATTTCGGCGAGGTTCCGATTTACGATTCGGATAGGCAGCCGATCGAGTACTCCGTTACCGAGGCTGAGGTACCCGGCTACGGCGAGCCTTTCGTGAATCCCGCCGTGGCGAGCCAGGGCAACTGCACGTTCGTCGTAAACAACACGCTTATCGTGCCCGAACAAGATAAGGATCCGTCGGGGATCCGGCAGGCGCCCACTCCCAAAGCGCTGACCTACAACGATGAGGCGCAAGAGCTGGTCAAGAGGGGTTATTGCTCCGGCGGCATGATGATGTACGCTCTGGGCGAAGACGGCTCGACCGCTCCTGATCTTGATGAATTCGGGCCAGCGCTGCCCGTCGGCACGGATGCCGGCACCTATTACGTTTGGTATTACGTGAAGGGCGACGCGTTCCATACCGACACCGAGCCGCCAGAGTGCGTGACTTCGACCATCGCTCCGCGTTCCGTGGTCTTCACGGGGGTATCCGAGAGCAAAGTCTACGCAGGTTCCGAAATCGAGATTACAGATGTCGATGTGGACGGCCTTGTTTCGGGGCACGTCCATAATGTGGCGTTCTCGGCTAAGGGAACCGACGTCGGGGAGTATGCAGGGACGATCACCGACGTGAACGACGTTGTCATAAAGTCGGGTGTGGGCGAGGATGCGCCAGACGTGACCGCCAACTACGCGATCACAACCACCTCCGGCGAGCTCATAATCGTGCCTGCCAAGGCGACCATTACGGCCAATGATCAGACCTACGCGTACAACGGCCAGATCCAGGGCGAGGGCGATACGGCCTATGATGATCCGGCCACGATCGCCAAGAAGATAACCGTCGAGGGCCTGAGGGGGTCCGACACCATCGTGAACGTCACAATCGACGGCCAGGGGCAAAAAGCAGGCGAGTATCAGCTTACCCCCTCCGCTGCGGCGAGCAGCAGGGCCTCCGACGGCAAGGACAACTACACGTTCGAGTACGTGACCGGCACGCTTACGATCGAGCCCGCGAAGGCGACCATTACGGTGGACAGCGCGTCCAAGGTCCAGGGCGAGGCCGATCCGATGTTCACCGGCACGGTCGAAGGTTTGATTGATGCGGGCGACCTCGGTGAAATCACGTACTCGCGTATCGGCGGCGATCAGGCGCCCGGTGTCTACAAGGGCGTGCTGAGCGCTGCATACACTGCCAATCCGAACTACGACGTAACCGTGAAGCCCGGCGACTTCACCATCAAGGCGCTGTTTACCGTGATCTGGCTCGACGGCGACGGCAGCGTGCTTCAGAAAAAGACCTATGTCGAAGGGACCACGCCGCCCTCCTACGACGGCAAGGAGCCCACGAAGGCCGCGACCGCGCAATACACCTACAAGTTCACTGGTTGGGATGACGGAACCGTCGAAGGCGAGACCACTACCTACAGGCCGCTGTTCGCCGAGACGGTAAAAACGGGCACGCTGATCTTCGACTGCAGCGGCGGGACGATCGACGGCAAGACGAGCCTGACCATCGAGGCGGACGTGGGAGACGTCATCACCATCCCCGAGGCGCCCGTGCGCGAGGGTTACACGTTCAAGTACTGGAAGGGGTCGGAGTACTATCCCGGCGACAAGTACACGGTGGAAGGCG
>CAYOBD010000160.1:0-5348 GCA_964402005.1 uncultured Eggerthellaceae bacterium | reverse complement strand
CACGGTTCCGGATGCCGGTTTGTTTCCGATGCACTTGTGCCCGATGGCTTGTTCATATCTGCTGGAAGCGGCGCTGCAGCATGCGGTGCCAGCAGGCGGTGCACTTGCAGTCGACCGCGAGCGGTTTGCCCAAGTGGTCACGGACCTGATTGCGCAAAGCCCGCTAATCGAACTGCGGGTGGGCGAGGTGGCGGACATCTCGGCGCTCTGCAACGACGCGGCGGCGGTAGTGCTCGCCACCGGCCCCTTGACGAGCGATGCCCTCTCGGAGTCCATTATCGAGCTTACCGGGTCCGGCCATCTTGCGTTCTACGATGCAGCCGCGCCGATAGTCGAAGCGGACTCGCTCGATAGGGACAAGGTGTTCCGGCAGAGCCGCTACGAGGACGGCGATGCTGGCGACTATCTGAATGCCCCATTCACCAAGGATGAGTACGAGGCATTCATCGATGCGCTCTTGGGGGCCGAGCGCGTGATCGCACGCGATTTCGAATCGCGCGACTTGTTCCAGGCATGCCAGCCCATCGAGGAAATCGCCCGCGCCGGCCGCGATGCACCTCGTTTCGGACCGCTCAAGCCCGTCGGCTTGACGGATCCTGCGACGGGACGCAGGCCGTGGGCGGCCCTGCAGCTTCGCGCCGAGAATGCCCAGGCCACCAGCTACAATCTGGTCGGCTTTCAAACCAACCTGCGCTTCTCCGAGCAGGAGCGCGTTTTCCGCATGATTCCCGGATTGGAGAATGCGGTGTTCGCGCGTTTCGGCGTAATGCATCGCAACACGTTTTTGGACGCTCCGCGCCTGCTCGATGCGCATCTGCAGCTCGTGTGCCCGAAAGCCGGGCAACTGCCCTGTCCGGTGTACGTCGCCGGTCAGCTGGGCGGTACGGAAGGATATTGCGAGGCTATCCGTTCGGGGCTGCATGCAGCCTTGTCCGTTGCTGCCGCTCTTAAGGGCGCGCAGGCGCCGTTGCCGCCCGCGGCGACTGCATATGGAGCGCTGCTCGCCTATGCGACCGATCCTTCTGTGGCCGATTACCAGCCGATGCATGTGAACTTCGGCATCATGGAGCCGCTCGATCCGCCCGTGCGCAATAAGCGCGAGCGCTACAAGGCATATGCGCAGCGCGGCGAGAAAGCCTTGCAGGAATATGCACGTGCTCTACGCGATGCCGGCCTTTTGCAGGGCGGCGAATGATGGCACGCAACGTGAAGACGCGTGCTTCGGCATCTCGTTCGAACACGCAGAGTCTGAAGAAATCCTCTTCGTCGGGCGTTGATGCCGGCAGTCAGGCGCGTGTCAGGCGGTTCGTCGAGGGTTACCTCGAGTCGCTGCGCGTGGAGCAGAATGCCTCGGAGCACACGGTGCGCGGTTATGAGATCGATATCGATGCGTACCTGCGCTGGTGCGAGCGCACAGGCTCCGATCCTTTGACCATCGATCATCGCGGTCTGCGCGCCTATCTGGGCGAGCTCGATGCCGCCCGCTATGCACGCACGACCATCAACCGGCATCTTTCATCGCTGCGCGGATTCTACCGATGGTTGGCCATCCAGGGTCTGGTCGAGGGCGATCCTGCGAGCGTTCTTTCGGGGCCGAAGCAGTCACGGCATCTTCCGCATGTTATCCAGACCGCCGAGATGGTTCGGTTGCTGCGCGTCCATAGCGCACTCGATCAGGAAGGCAACCCACGCGAGCAGAGTGTGGCAGACCTGCGCGACCAAGCGATACTCGAGTTCCTCTATGCGTGCGGCGCACGCATCTCCGAGGCAGCGAATCTGCGTATTGGCGATATTGATTTCGGATCGCGGCTAGTCAAGCTCTTCGGAAAGGGACGCAAGGAACGCATCGTCCCGCTGCACGGCTTCTGCATCGATGCGCTTATGGCGTATCTGCGCGACGGACGCCCCGAACTGGCGGGCAATGTTGCTGATGATCACGTGTTTCTATCATCACGGGGCAATCCGTTCAGCGCCGATGCGATGCGCAAGATGTTCAAGGCCACGGTGCGCGCAGCCGGTCTGGACGAGGCGCTCTCGCCCCATGACATGCGTCATACGTTTGCTACTGATCTGCTCGACGGCGGTGCCGACTTGCGCAGCGTGCAGGAGATGCTCGGCCATGCGAGCCTCTCGACCACGCAGATCTATACCCATATGTCTGTCTCGCGTCTCAAACAGGTCCATTCCCAAGCGCATCCCCGCGCATGATGCACCATTCGTCCGAGGTGGAGTATGCATCCTCATGAGTCGCATGTCTTTGCGCTATCATGCACAGGACGAAAACGGGAGGCTGAATTCCATGGACGAGCTGATTGACATCTACGACGAGAATCGCAACCGCACGGGCGAGACCGTTCCGCGCGAAGGTGCCTTCATGAAGGAAGGCCAGTACATGCTCTACGTGCTCGCCATCGTCCAGGACCTGCAAGGACGCTACCTGATCACGCAGCGTGCGCTCGATAAAGGTTGGGGCGCCGGCTGGTGGGAGGTGACCGGCGGCGGCGTGCTGTCCGGTGAGACATCGACACAGGCCGTCGTGCGCGAGGTGCGCGAGGAGGTCGGCCTGGATGTGTCGGGCTTGCCGCTTGTGCCTGTTTACTCGTACAAGAACGTCGACGCGGAGCGCGGAGACAACTATATCGTCGACATTTACCGCTTCGAGCTCGACGTGGACGAATCCGCCGTCACGCTGCAGGATTCGGAAGCAATCGGCTGCAAGTTCGCGACGTGGGATCAGATCTGCGCCCTTGCAGACCAGGGCATTTTCCTGCATTTCGATCGGTTGCGCAAAGCGCTTCAAGCATAGGGGCGATCAAGGTGCAGAACATCGGGCTCTCGGGGTCGAAGAACACACGCGATTTGGGCGGCTTGCGCGCGGTTGGGGGCACTGTGCGTCCGCACATGCTGCTGCGCGGAGGCCATCTGCACAATCTGACGAAGCGGGATTGCTCTGTGCTGCGCGACGATTATCGCGTCCGCCTCATTCTCGACTTGCGGACCGATAGGGAATGCAGCGAGAAACCCGACATCGAGATTCCTGGCGCTGTATATCAGCATGTCCCGCTGTTGGATGCCACAGTGTTCGGCATCACGCACGAACAGGAAACGGACGATCGCACGAACCTGCTCGCGAAGCTTCCGGACATGCGGCAGATGTACCGCTCCTTGGTGCACGGAAATAGCTTTGGCAAGCTCGCGGAAGCTGTCGGTCTCATCGTGGAATTCGCTGGCACCGATGGGGCTATTCTGTTCCATTGCACCGAAGGCAAAGATCGCACGGGCGCTGTTGCGCTATTTCTGCTTTGGATACTGGGCGTGCCTTATGCGGGAATAATGGAAGACTACCTGTTCACGAACAACATCGCCACGGCGCGCGCACGTCGCTATTACTGGATGGTGCGCCTGCTCAAGCGCGACAAAACCCTCGCCGCGCGGATTCGTACGCTGTTCCTCGCCGATGCCTCCTATCTGGATGCGCTGCGCAGCGAGGTCGAATCGACATACGGGTCCATGGACGCTTGCATTGCGGAGGGAATGGGCATCTCCGCCCACGAACAGCAGGATTTCCGCTCGCGTATGCTCATACGGTGACGCACGGGGCCTGCTGTCCGCGAGAAGCGGGCTTTTCGATGGCATATATCCAAACGGTGACGCACAGGATGCCTGTTGGCGGCGATGTCGCCGAACGGCCCGGCCTTACAGCACCTTCTTAAGGAATTGCCCGGTGTAGCTCTTCTGCACCTTCGCCACTTCCTCGGGGGTTCCGGTCGCTACGACGCGCCCGCCGCGGTCTCCGCCTTCAGGGCCGAGGTCAATGATGCGGTCGGCCGATTTGATCACGTCCAGGTTATGCTCGATCACGAGCACCGTGTTGCCGGCGTCCATCAGGCGCTGCAGCACCTCGAGCAACTGTCGCACGTCCTCGAAGTGCAGGCCAGTCGTTGGCTCATCCAAGATGTAGAACGTGCGGCCCGTCTGGCGTTTCTGCAGTTCGCTCGAGAGCTTCACGCGTTGCGCCTCGCCGCCCGACAGCGTGGTCGCGGGCTGCCCCAGATGGATGTAGCCCAGACCCACGTCGTGCAGCGTCTGCAGTTTGCGTTTGATGCCGGGGATGTTCTTGAAGAAATCCAGCGCCTCATCCACGGTCATGGCCAGCACTTCGGCGATATTCTTGCCGCGGTAGGTGACCTGAAGCGTCTCGCGGTTGTAGCGATCGCCGCCGCACACCTCGCATGGCACATAGATGTCGGGCAGGAAGTGCATCTCGATCTTGATCTGCCCATCACCCTTGCATGCTTCGCAGCGACCGCCCTTCACGTTGAACGAGAAGCGCCCAGGCGCATAACCGCGCGCCTTCGACTCGGCCGACGATGCGAACAGCGCACGGATGTCATCCCATAGCCCCACGTAGGTTGCCGGATTTGAGCGCGGCGTGCGCCCGATAGGGCTCTGGTCGATGTTGATGGCCTTATCGAGTTGCTCAAGCCCCTCGATCTTGCGGTAAGCGCCCGCACGTCGACGCGCATGGTTAACGCGGTTCGCGAGTAGGGGCGCAAGCGTATCGGTGACAAGCGAGCTCTTGCCGCTGCCCGACACGCCTGTGACCACGGTCAATGTGCCGAGTTCGATCTCGATGTCGATCTTCTTCAGGTTGTTCTCGGCGGCTCCGGACAAGCGGATGCTCCCGCGTCCGGGGTTGCGGCGCACGGCTGGAACGGGAATGGAACGACGGCCCGAAAGGTAGTCGCCCGTGATGGATTCTGCGCAGGCGGCGATGTCATCGGGCTTGCCAGCAGCCACGACGTAACCGCCGTGCTCGCCTGCGCCCGGACCCATGTCGACCACGAAGTCGGCTTGGCGGATGGTGTCTTCGTCGTGTTCGACGACAACGACCGTATTGCCCAGATCGCGCAGGCGCTTGAGCGTTGCGATCAGGCGCTCGTTGTCGCGCTGATGCAGGCCGATAGAAGGCTCGTCAAGGATATAGAGCACGCCCATCAGACCGGCGCCGATCTGCGTAGCCAGGCGTATGCGCTGCGCCTCGCCGCCCGAGAGCGTCGCGGTGGCCCGCTCAAGCGTAAGGTAGTCCAAACCCACATCGACCAGGAAACGCAACCGTGCGAGGATCTCCTTCACGATGGGGCCGGCAATCTGCAGATCCGGACCCTCGAATCGAAGCCCTTCGAAGAACTCAAGCGATTCGACCGCGCTCATCTCGCACACGTCGTAGATCGACTTGCCGCCCACGGTCACCGCCAGGATCTCGGGCTTCAGGCGCTTGCCGCCGCATGCCTTGCAGGGGGTGGTTGCGAAGAACGCCTCCATCTTCTCGCGCTGCATGTCGCTTT
>CAYOBD010000159.1:0-5444 GCA_964402005.1 uncultured Eggerthellaceae bacterium | reverse complement strand
GCAGCCCTGGGGCGATAGTGCATCGATGCCGGCGATAGGATCCACCCCCAAGGCCTGCGAGCTCAGCCAGCCCCACCAGTTCGCCATCCGCTGCGAAGATGCCGAGCAGCATTTCTCGTTCGGCGTTGGCGAATTGGACGATGTAGTCCCGCGCGGTATCCGGCATGAGATCCGAACCGCCAGGCACCCACGGCAGGAATTCGCTTTCGCGCGAAGCTTGCTCCTGAAATCGGACGAGACGAGCTTCGTCGCTTGATTGCAGGCTCCTGATCGTAAGGCGTTCGCCTTTTTTATCCGTGATTTCGGTCGGGTCGAATTCCATCGTCCATTCCTTCTGCGAACAGTCGATTGCTAATCCGCGAAAACACGCCGCGGCGTTTCGTCAAGCATAAGTTCAATATCATTATCGGTGATGCCGCGCTCTTTAAGCATGGGGAGAAACACTTCGAAGAGATGGGCGTAACCGTAGCCGCCCGCCGACTTCAGGTCTTCGCGGTTGCATAGGTCGAGTGAAAGCGTTACCTGCGAGAGCCGGCCCATGCCCTTGGCTTTGGCGACCAAGTCCGCCCGGTATTCGTCGCCCTTGCCATCTGGATTGCCGATCATATCGATGCCGATGCATACACCGGTGCCTAACAGCTTCTCGAGCGATTCGTCGTCTGGGCAAAACTCGCAGTGCCCTATGACGATCTTGCCGGGATCGATTCCCCGGCCGACGAGGTCTACGGCTTGCTGGAGATTCTGATAGCCGCGCGTAGCGTGGGTCGACACCACGGCGCCCGTGAGCAAGGCCGCTGCGCACATGGCATCCCACGCTTTCAGCTCGAGCGGTCCGGGTTCGGGCTTGGACCAGGCGATCTCGCCGATGACCCCCGCCTTCACGCCAGTGCCGTCGATCCCCTCCGTCAAATCGCGTACGGCAATCTCCGTGAGCTCTTCGACCGTCGAATCCTCGACGAAATCGGCAAGGTATTGCTCGAGGTAGTAGCCAGTTGACATGATGATGTTGATGCCGGTTTCCTTCGCGAGTCGCTGAACATAGCCGACATTGCGGCCCATCGATTGGTTGGTGAGGTCCACTATGTTGCCGACGCCCCATCGCTGCTTCAGTTCGCAGAGGTCTGCGCAGAACTCATCAAAGGCCCTCGTTCCCGGATCGCCCGGAGAAAGGTCGATGCACATATGCTCATGCATCAAGGTATATCCGCTAGTAAGTTCCATGTTTCAACCACCTAGTCGTTTCACGTAAAGGTAAACTAAAACGACCGATAACTTCAATACCGCTATATTTCTTTAAGCACTGGAGGAAAACAGGTTATGAAGCCTTTGCTCTCGATTGTGATTCCCACCTACAATTGTGCTGACTACCTGGATGAATGCCTCCATTCGGTGCTCGATCAGCTACCTGGGGATTGCGAGCTTGTCGCAGTCGATGACGGCTCGACCGACGGCACTGCCGATCTGCTTGCTTCGTACGAGGCGGCATATGACTGTCTAAAAGTGCTCTACAACAGGCATAAAGGAGCGTCGGGAGCGCGCAATGCAGGGCTGGATGCCGCGTCGGGCGCCTACGTTGCTTTCGTCGACTGCGATGACATGCTGAAGCCAGGGTTCCTTGCCGAAAGCCGCCATCTGCTCGAGCAGGACATAGACTTGTGCATCTTCGGCATAGAGCGTCTGCACATCGACGGCAACAGTGAATTCTGGACCGTCTCGGATGCCGAGTACCCGAACGCATCCGCATTTGCCGACGAATACATCCGCAACCGGCATCTCCTGGTGTATTCGGGCTGCAACAAGTTCTACCGCAAGGCGATCATCGACGAGCTTGGTTTGCGCTTCGACGAGACGACCGATTTCGGCGAAGACAGGCTGTTCAACTACTATTTCATCGAAAGATGCGGACGCATCGTCACCTCTTCGGCGATCATGCTAGCCTACTTGCAACGAAGCCTGGACTCGCTGTCGAGCAAGCATATCGATGGCTACTACGAACGCGCCATGTCTTTGCACGAGGCAAAGATGGCCTGTTTTTTGAATCTTTCGCAGGGCACGACCGAGGAACAGAAGCTCGACTTTCTGGCATACGGCCTTTCGCGCGAAATCGAGATGACGGTCGATCGATTCTCGGCCCATCCCGATGAGCGCGCCGAAAACCTCCCCTTGGTCAATGCGCGCGTATTCGGCGATGCGAACGACGCCGACGAACCAGTCGATGCACTCATAGTCATGGGGAGCCGCAACTGCGGCTATAAGGCGCAACGGGCCTCGGAGATCGGCATGGCGAACCCCGATATGATCTTCATCGTCAGCGGCGGCAACCCCCATCTTGACGGGATACTGACCGAAGCCGAATTCATGGCTTCCTACCTCAAAGAACACGGTGTTGCGGATGAGCGGATATACCTCGAGAATCGAGCCTGCTACTCACGGCAAAACCTATCACTGTCCGTCTCCGTCGTGGACAGCCTTCGCAAAGCCGGTCGGCGAATCGAGCGTATCGGGGTGCTCACAGCGGGCTTCCATATGCCGCGGACACGCATGCTTGTCGAAGACATCGAGGGCTTCAGGGACGAGCAGATAACCTTTTTCGCTGCATATGGTCCGAACACGGGACGCGATGACTGGTATGCCAATCCAGTCGGGCGCGCCATCGTGCTAGAAGAGCTGCGCAAAGTCGCGAAATTGCAGAATCGGCGCGCTTAGAATCGCGATGGTAGATTCGCTGCTTGCAGAATCGGCGCTTATTTATAACCGCATGATCGTGTAGTTCAGATTCAGGATGTACTGGTAGTCAACTTCTTCAGCAATGCATTTCACCAGATCGTAGTTGTTCGTTATGAGTGCCTGCTCCTCGCGATCTTCGTCGAGCGCAATGCATTCGCCATCATCGAGAATTGTGAATGTCGCGCTATCATGCTCGAACCGCACGAAAACCTGCATGGAAACGTCGCGCTTCTGAGACGATGCGGCATAAGCGACCATCTCCTCCATGCAGAGCGCCACGCGGTACGACACGCGCTGCAAGACATCCCTCTCGTCGGCGAAGCTTCGGATTTCACGCGAAACCTTCACGGCGCTTTCAGGCGAAACGGTAAGCGACACCGAACCCACAAGGCGTTTTTCTTCGTCGAGGTCCCTCAGCACCCACCGCTTGTAACGCCAAAGGTTGAGCACCAGGATAAGCAGCTCAGTGAGCAGATACCCGAGCCAGATGTACGCCGGAGGGAACACCAAGCTCAGCAAGAATGCAAAAAGCGGCAACGTGGCGTTCCCTACGACGGTAAGCCCTGTCGCGAACTTCGGATCTTTGCGGTTGGCATAGTACAGACGGAACAGCGTGTTGAAGCCCTTGAACACAAAATGGATCGCGAACAAGCGCAACGACAACTCGCCAGCGGCCGGGATGCTGTCGACGCCATGCAGCGTGTAGAACCAAGCGGGAAAAGCTATGACAGCCACGGTCACAATGCCGACTATTAAAACGAGCAGCTTTACGCACTGCCTGAAGAGAATTCTCAAACCGTCCCAGTCGTCAGCGCCCGTGATGATGCCGACCAGCGGACGCATCGAGCTCTGTATGCCGCCTATCACCAAGTTCGCTAAGCTGAAGCAGAACACGCACACGCCCTTGATCACGCCGCCGTCTGCGCCGAAGACCATGATGACGATCTGCATCATGAGGTAATTCTGCAAAGCGATCATGAAAGCGTTCGCCGCTTCAGGCATGCCGCGTGAAATCAAATCCCTATACGCTGCTCCATCCGCTTTCACACCACCTGTTTTGTAGATATCTGTCGTTTTGGCAAGAATGACAACTGTCACAACGCACCGCAGCACGTTTGAGCAAGCCGTTCCCAGGCCGGCTCCCATCGCCCCCATGTTCAGCGGACCCACGAACAGAAGGTCGAGCGCGAGGTTGACTATTCCCTCCATGATGGACAGCGACATAAGCCAACGCATCTTGCCCGTTGCCTGCAGCTGCAATGTGCCCACATTCGAGACGAGGTCGAACGGGGTGGCGATCATAATGCAGAACGCGTACTCCCAGATGAGCGCTGTCATGGATTCTTCAAGGCGGTACGATGCGACGATTCCCATTACGAGAGGGATTTGGAGAACCGAGATAACAAGCGCTGCCACCACCATGGCCCGCTTGGTTGCGCTCTTTGCGCGCCTCAGCGCATCATGGTCGCCTTTGCCCATGGCGACGGCAATGCTCGTGGCGGCACCGCTCGATACCAGCACCGAAGCCACACCTATGAGCACGCTGGCTGGATAGAAGATGCTGACGGCGGAAAGCGCCTCTTTGCCTACCATATTGCCGAGCACCAAGCCGTCGACCGTGATAAGCAGCAGCACCGAAAGGTTGTTCACGAACATGGCGGGAACGTACTCGCGAAGCTTGCGGGCGGTAAGCGCGCCATTGCGTCGGTACCGCTCTTCGATTTCAACGCGCTTCCTTTTCGGTATGCGCAAATTTTGAGGCATGAGGCTCACAGGCTACCTTCTTACAATCTCGCCGTTTGCGCCGACTGGAGAATCGAAGGAACATCGATCTTCAAGTAGCTCTCTGCATATTCGACAGAAGGGCGTGACAGCAGTTGGGCTCCTCTGAACCTATTCAGGGCAATGGCAATTTCCTTATTCCCGATCTGGTCTTCGTGGAAATCTATAAGCTTGCGCTTCTCTTCAATCGCACCAGTCATGTCGCAAAAGTGCGTTGGCCTGCGGAATGGAGCGTTCAGCTCGTACATGTAGCAATCAGCCGAAGCCTTCTGCCTCGCAATCGCCTCACAGCACATATAGGCACAGGCTCTATGGTCTGGATGAGGGCTCTCGTTCCATGGCAGAAACACCTTGGTGTATTGGGTGAAATCGATTTCGTCAGCCGCTTCGAAATGCTCGGCGAGCTTTGTGTCCTCGTATCCCAACCAAACATGCTTGCGGAGCTTCACGTAATCCATTTCGGCATCGAATTGCCGTTTCCGCACAATCGCCTCTTCGTCGAAGCTCCTTTCCGCATTGCCATGGCTTCCGTCGCTGATGACGTATACATCGGTTCTCTCCGAAGCCATGATAAGCGCAGCTGCCGCGCACAAGCATTCATCATCCGGGTGCGGCGCGATGACGGCAATTGAATCATCGTTGCTGAATATCAACTCTTCCTGCATGCGTTTCCTAGCTTCTTAGGGGACGAAACCTTTATGAGGCTTCATTGTAAACAAGTTATCGGCGTGAGCTCATGTTATCGGCATGGGCTGTCTTTTTATTCTCAACAATCAGAGTTTCAAGCCCAATTTGAAGGCATCGTCGAAATGCCCTCCGTCTAGCAACAAAGCCATTTTGGTCCTTGAACACGACGTTCCGCATGGTCGGGGCGACAGGATTTGAACCTGCGAAATCCTGCTCCCAAAGCAGGCGCGCTACCAAGCTGCGCCACG
>CAYOBD010000158.1:0-5639 GCA_964402005.1 uncultured Eggerthellaceae bacterium | reverse complement strand
AGATGCGGTCGCCTGCGTCGCCCAGACCGGGGACGATGTAGGCGTTCTCGTTCAGGCATTCGTCCACTGCTGCCACGTAGATGTCCACGTCGGGGTGGCGCTCCTGCATGACGGCAATGCCTTCGGGGGCAGCGACCAGGTTCATCAGGCGGATGTTTCTGCAACCCTCACCCTTGAGCTTGTCGATGGCGTCGGCTGCGCTGCCGCCGGTTGCGAGCATAGGATCGACCACGATGATTACGGAATCCTGTACTCCGTCGGGCATTTTGTAGTAGTACGCGATGGGCTCGTGCGTTTCCTCGTCGCGGTACATGCCGATATGTCCGACATGCGCGAACGGCATGAGCTCGAGAAGCCCTTCGACCATGCCCAGGCCGGCACGCAGAATCGGCACGATCGTGATGAAATCATCCGCGAGCACCGGGAATGAGCCTTCGGCGATGGGCGTCTTCAAACGCCGCGGCCGCGTGGACAGGTTGCGAGTCACCTCGAAGCCCATGAGCAGGGAAATCTCCTTGAGCAGCATGCGGAAGTCCTGGGATGAGGTGTCGAAGCGGCGCATACGTGCCAGCTTGTCGGCAATCAACGGATGGTCGAACACATGGATTTCAGACATATTAAACCGTCCTTCTTGATAGGCAACGCGAACGTTTCCATTATAATCATCTGCGGTTCGGTGCCGACGCTCCTTGCGAATAAATGCCATCCCAAACGAACCTGCTCGCAATGTTCGGTGCTGCCAGGGGATAAGCGTTTTTAACCGAAGGAGATGGGGATGGCAGAACACGAAGTGCCCACCATGGGCAGCGTAGATGAACCCGATGCCGTATACGATGCCCGAACGTTGGGCGCGCCGAAGATGGTCGTCTTCGGCTTCCAGCATATGTTCGCTATGTTCGGCGCCACGATCCTGGTGCCGATTCTCACGGGGTTGCCCGTGGCGACCACGCTTCTGGTCGCCGGTTTGGGCACGCTTCTGTTCCACGTCGTGTCGAAGGGGAAGGTGCCGGCGTTCCTCGGTTCGTCGTTTGCGTTCCTGCCGGGGTATTTTGCCATTGCACCCAACGGCGAGCCCGGGCTTCTGCCGTACGCGTGCTTGGGCGTTGCGTGCGCGGGCATCCTGTACCTGATTCTGTCGGCGCTGTTCCGCGCGTTCGGCGCCAACCGCGTCATGCGTTACTTCCCGCCGATTGTGACCGGCCCCATCGTCATTGCAATCGGCCTTACGCTTGCGCCTTCGGCAATCAATAACTGCGAGACGAACTGGCTTGTCGCCGTCGTCGCCATCATCACGATCATCGTGGTCAACATCTGGGGCAAGGGCATGATCAAGATCATCCCGATCCTCATGGGCATCATCGTGTCCTACATCGTGGCCGTCATCATGGGCGAAGTCGATTTCACCGGCATGATCCAGGCAGAATGGATCGGTGCGCCGGTGATGTTGGACAGCACGGTATTCGGCTTATTCGCCAACGGGTTCGATTCGGGTCTGGCCGTCACGGCCATCATCACGATCGTGCCGCTCGCGCTTGCGACCATGATCGAGCACATCGGCGACGTCTCTGCCATCAGCTCCACCTGCAACCGCAACTACATCGCCGAGCCCGGCCTGCATCGTACGCTGCTCGGCGACGGCCTTGCTACCATCGTTGCGTCGCTGTTCGGCGCGCCTGCCAACACGACGTACGGCGAGAACACCGGCGTGCTCGCGCTGACCCGCGTGTTCGACCCGCGCGTGGTGCGCATCGCTGCCGTCTTCGCCATCGTGTTCAGCTTCTGCCCGAAGTTCGCGGCGCTGATTGGCTCGATGCCTCCTGCCGTGGTCGGCGGCGTATCCGTCATCCTGTACGGCATGATCTCCGGTGTCGGCGTGCGCAACCTGATCGAGAACCACGTCGATTTCCAGAAGACCCGCAACGTCATCATCGCCGCCGTCGTGCTGGTGCTGTCCATCGGCATCGCCTACAGCGCTGCAGGTGCCATCGTGATCAGCGCTCCCGACGTGACGATTTCGCTGTCCGGTCTGGCTGTGGGTGCGCTTGCGGGCATCCTCCTCAACATCATTCTGCCGGGCAAACCTGGCAAAGACGAGGGCGGCGATAATGCTGTGACCGCCGACAACATGGCACTCGAGGGCCCGTTCCCCTACGATCCTTCGATCGACCCCTACGCGAAATAAGCGTTGTACCAAAAGGGACAGTCCCTTTTGGTACAATTTTTGCGTTGAGCTACTCAGGGAGATGCAGCATCGAGTTCGAGCGGGCACCTCGGGCGCCCGCTCCGTTTTATTTGAGTGCTAGACTGTTGTTCTGCAAGAGAAAATGATTCGCTAAGTAACGTGCTCTTCAGCGTATGTGTGGCCTGGCAAGCCAGTGACATAACGAGACCGATTCAAAAGAAAGGCAGACGATGATAGTCCTCAACAACGTTTCGAAGACATACGGCGGCAAGGATTTCAAGGCCGTTGACAGTCTGACATGGACGGTACCTGACGGTAAGATCACGGGCTTCTTCGGCCCGAACGGTGCCGGCAAATCCACGACGCTCAAGATGATTACAGGTGTCTATGCCGCCGATGAGGGCTCGATTTCCATCAACGGCCTCGACATAAAGACGCAGGCCCTTGAAGCGAAGCGCCAGTTCGGGTTTGTGTCAGACGACCCTGACCGATTCCTGCGCCTTACAGGTATCGAGTATCTGAACTTCATGGGGGATGTGTACGGCGTCGCCCCCGACGTGCGCACGGCGTTCATCGAGGACATCGGCCATCGCTTCGAGATTTATGACGCCTTGGGTAGCCGTATCTCGGATTATTCACACGGCATGCGCCAGAAGGTGCATGTCATGGGCGCGCTAATCCACGACCCCAGCGTGTGGATTCTCGATGAACCGATGACAGGCCTGGATCCGAAGGGCGCCTTCGAGTTGAAGGAGCTTATGCGCCAGCACGCAGCCCGCGGTAAATCGGTGCTGTTCTCTACCCATGTACTCGAGGTTGCCGACAAGCTGTGCGACAACGTGTGCATCATCGCGCGCGGCCGCAAGCTTTTCGACGGCACGCTCGACCAGCTGAAGGACGCGCATCCCGGCAGGGCGCTCGAACAGATCTTCCTGGAGATGACGAACAATGAATAACATCATCCTGCTCACGCGCATCCAGCTGAAGCAGAGCTTGGGTGCGATGTTCGATCGCAGCGATAAGCGCAAATCCGGCTCGGGGAAATCATCGGGCAGGGTCGGCCTTATCGTCTCGGCGATCGTCATCGTGGCTCTTGTCGCCCTCATGGGGGTGGGCGGTTATTTCGGATACAAGCTGCTCCACTTCATCCCCGGCGCCACGGAGGCACTGGTCAGTATTCTGCTGCTCGCCTCAGCGATATTCACGTTCTTCCTCGGCGTCCCATCGACATTGAGCTCTTTTTTCGCATCGTCGGATATCGATGATCTTCTGCCGCTGCCCCTCACCGAGCTTTCCATTTCGGTGTCAAAGGCGCTCAGCTCGCTAGCATCATCATACGTTGCGCCTGCTCTTTTCCTGATCGGGCCGCTTGCGGGCTGGGGGGTCGCTGCGGGAGCGGGACCGCTGTATTGGGTCGCGCTTGTACTCATCGTCATATGCGCGCCTATGATACCCGTGGCCTATGCAGGCATTATTTCCATCCTGCTCGCATCCGTGTTCAAGAAGCTGCGCAGCAAGGATACGGTTACCACGCTAGCGACGGTTGTCTCGATCGCCGTTGCGCTTGTTGCAAGCTTCTCCGGCCAGCTGTTCAATGGAGGCGGCCAGGAAACGGCAAGCATGCTGATGGGCGCTCAAGGTGTGGTCGGCGGTGCGCTGACGGCGTTTCCCGCCTATCTCTTTGCGGGCGACGCTCTCGATGGCGATGCGGTGGCGCTTCTGCTCTATGTGGTCATCTCGCTGGCTGTTTTCGCGGTGTTCATCCTGTTCTCGCGTGTCATGTACTTGCGCATCGTCACGAGGCTTTCCTCCGGTGGCCATGCGGCAAAGGCGTATGCGGGCGAAGTCGGCTCCAGAAGCACGTCGGTTCTGATGACGCTCGTGCGCGCCGATGTTGCCAAGGTGAAGCGCACGTCGGCGCTCTTCCTGACCCAGTTCGCGTATCCCGTGCTCATCATGGTGTTTTGCGTTGGAATCGCTGCATGGCGTTCTCTCTCGCATATTGCCGAGGACCTTCCAGGGTTGATTGCCTCAAATCCCACAGCAGGCGATACCCTGATAGCGCCATTCGCATTGTCAGGGGTTTTGGTGTTTGCGGCGCTGATGTCGATGGCCAATCGTTTGTCTCAGACGGCTGTCTCACGCGAGGGTTCGAATTGGTGCCACATGAAGTACATCCCTGTGCCCTATGAGACCCAGCTTCGTGCAAAGACCGTTATCGGCATGGTCGGATGTGCGCTTGTCGTGCTCGTAGGCCTGGGCATGGTCATGGGTTATCTTATCGTCGTTGTACATGCGAGTCCGTTGTTCCTCATATGCGGCATTGTATTGGCGGCAAGCGCTATTTGGCTTTCAGCCTGCGTGGGCGTTGCCGCGGATTGCTCTGCACCGCGCGTTACATGGGGAAACGATAGTGAAGCGAACAACAAAACGGCAGGTGGCGGCGGTGGCACCATTCGCTCGCTTGTCGTATACCTGGTCATAGGGCTTCTGCCACTGCTCGGTTCAGTTTTCACCGGGCTCGATCCGTACATTGTCATCCCGGCGGTTTCGGTTGCGGCTGCGGTCGTCTCCTTCTTCCTGAGCCGTCGCTTTATCAGCCGCGCTGCTCGTAATCTCGCCAGCTTCGAGGGATAGATTCGCAGGGCGTCGGGAACGGAAGCGGGATGCTCGCTTCCGTTCCCGGCATTGCGTTCCCGTTTTTAGCGCTTCGTTTTCGTCTTCGATGCTGTGCTTTTTACCTTTGGCGTTCAGCTGAAAAACGGGGCGCTGGCCCCCTTTTTCGACACTTTGCTCTCATGTTCGGCGTCCCGCCGCTTCCGCTCGCAGAAATCGTGCTGTAAATACAGCAGTATTGCGTGATTTGAGTTACCATAGCAGTCAGGAATATGGGCGCAATGCGTCCGGGTATCGGCAGTTTCAGCATAAATGCACTCAAGGGAGAAGGAGAGTACCGTGGCTGAGGCAATCAAACGCGTCTACAAGTTCGGCAAGGACGCACAGGGCAACAACGTAACCGAGGGCAATACCGACATGAAGGCCATTTTGGGCGGCAAGGGCGCCAATCTGGCCGAGATGGCAAACATCGGTCTGCCGGTTCCTCCGGGATTCACCATCACTTGCCAGACGTGCATGGAGTACGCCAACGCCGGAAACACCTGGCCGGAGGGCGCGCTCGACGAAATCAAGGAATATCGTGAGGACCTCGAGGCTCGCATGGGCAAGAAGATCGGCGACGACGAGGATCCGCTGCTGGTCTCCGTTCGCTCCGGCGCTCCCATGTCGATGCCCGGCATGATGGACACGGTTCTGAACCTGGGTCTGAACGACCGTTCGATCAAGGGCCTGATTGCCCAGACCGAGAACCCCCGTTTCGCTTGGGACAGCTACCGTAGTTTCATCCAGATGTTCTCCAACGTGGTCATGAGCATCGACGGCGACAAGTTCGAGCATGCCA
>CAYOBD010000157.1:0-5675 GCA_964402005.1 uncultured Eggerthellaceae bacterium | reverse complement strand
GGCACGCAGGCGGCGGTCGATCGCCTTCTCTTCAACGCGAACTATTGGCGGTCGGCCTATGAGGATCGCATCGTTGCGGCGTGCTCCCGCGCGGATGATGCTGCGGCTTGTTTGAATGCCGTGGCGGTGTGGAACAAGCACACGCTGCGGTTGAATACGCTGCGTCCCGATGAGGTGGTGGAAACCTTCGAGCGCTTCTGTCCGCCGTTCGCCCTGAACAACCGCAGGGGATCGGATGCGTGCAAAGGCGCAGGCAAGGGGCCTATCGCCGACTTCAAGGCTTGTGCGCTGCGCATTGCGGAGCAGGAAGATGATGCGCATGCCGAAGAGCTTCGAGGAATCGTGGCTGACATGGAAACCGAGGCGCGCCTATATGGCAAGGTCGGGGCGACGGGTTCGCTCGATGCGCTGTATGCGGTGCTTCCAGCTTGGTGTCTGCAGGATCGCATCGGGCTGGTACGCGGCGGCTGGTGGGACGATTGCGATGTGATGGCGCTTATCGCTGAAAGCCTGCATGCCCGTTTCGTGCGCGAAGGGTTCGGAGAGGCAGCTTGCCAATACTTCCTCGACTCGTGCCGCGAGGCGATTGATGGTTATCAGCGCTACATTTCCACTGAGCCGTCCGTTTTCGCCGACCACTCCATTGCCGAGCTGGTCGAATTAGTGCATGGCGAACGCCAGAATCATCCCGATTCCGAGATGGACGGCTATGGCGACGCTCTGCCTGCATGGCTTATCGGCAAAGAGCAGCTGATCTGGAACATCGTCGTGTGCGCCATCTACGGTCCGTCGAGCGCGCGGCCGTTGCTCGTCGAGTCGCCCAGCCTCCTTTCGGAGCCGGATTACACGGCGCGCACCGACGTAATCACCGAGCTGGCGCAGACCTCGTTTGCGCGCTATGCGGCCGATCGCGCGGCAGCGTTGATTCCAAGCGAATTTGCCACATTCGAAGATCAGCCAGCCGACCTGCGCAATTCCGGCATCGAGCACATCCGCAGCATTCCCGCCAAGCTGGAGACGCTTGGGTATGGAATCGTGCCGGCGGGCAGCTGCTATCCCGATCAACGCGTCATGTCATTTACGGCGAGCGAAATCGAATGTCTGGCCATCTTGGAGCATCGCCGCTGGCTGCGTGAGCGCGAGCAGGCGGGTTGGACGTATGCTGCTGTGAAGGATGTGCAGGCGAAGACGAGCCCCTATCTGGTGCCTTGGGAAGACCTGCCTGATCGCGCGCGCGAATGGAACCGCTCGGCTGCGCGCAGCATCCCCGCATTACTGGCAACTGTCGGATTGGCAATCGCACGCTGACGTGGGGTGCTGCGATAACCCGTGTGTTGTCGCAGAAAGATCCAGACAATCTCAAAATAACGAACAAATGTTCGTAAAACTATGCTATCATATGATCGAGAAACGATAGCAGGCCCGCTCTGACTCTCAAGTGAATATCTCGGAATGTTGCGGAGGTGGACGCATGGATACCGTATTGCTTGAAAACGACCCTACAGTGCGCGAGTTGGTGCAGATGGCTCATAAGGAGGGGATGCCCGTCGTCGTGCGCGATGGCGAAGACGAGTGCTTGGTCGCGCTGACGCCTGCAGCGTTTGAGCGCATCCTGTTCGACACTACGGTGCTGAACTTGACGAATCGGGAGGTATTGCGCTTCTGATCAGCTGCTAGCCAGGTCCGCGAGCGTCTTGCGCGTGCGTACGAGCTGGTGCAGCGGGCTCAGGTAGTTGCGCTCGTTTGTGGCCAGAGCATTGTGGGCGACCTCGAACAGATCGGCGGCGGCGTCGGCGACTGGGCGGCCGTACACAGTCGCTTCGTACCCGTCGCGGATGAGCGCATCCCTGGCTGCTTCGACATCTGCATTGCCGACGCCGTCGAGCATCTCGTCAAGCGCCTCGACGCCTGCCTCGGTGTAGAACAGCCCCTTCACCAGCGCGGCGTAAGCGGTGACGAACGGGATGGGCATGGCGTCGGCGGTGCGGTTTTCGATGTAGTACTTGAGCCGCACATCGTTGAACATGAGCGACAGCGCATGCTCGACGGCGTCTCTGTCCATCGGCGTCGACTCATACAACTCGCCGAAAGTCTTGTCAGTCGACTCATACGAGCCATCGGGCAAGATGGTGAAAATCGCGGGCGTATCCAGCACATAGGCTGCATAGCGCTCCAATGAGAAATCCAATTCCATAACGCCGGGGACTATGCCGCAGCGCGCTGGATCGGTGTTTTGCCAGATGGTGGTGCGCACCATGCGCTGCGTGCGCGGCGCACCCTCGAATACGGGGGAGTTGTCGCAGATGAGCGCGATGATGGGTGCAAGCCCGTTCGCAAGGCGCAGCTTGTGCAGGCAGTCCTCCACCGAGGTGTAGTCGATGGAGATCTGCGCCGACCCGCTGCCGCGCATCATGCAGCGCCCCATGGTGCCTGTGCGTGTGAAATGCGCATCCATCTGACGGTAACGGTTCTTGGGGATGAGCTCTAAGGTATCGACTGCTGCCGTGGGGTGGTATCCCACGGTGAGCGCTTTGTGTCCGACAGGGGAGAGGATTTTCGCCAGATTGCGCTGGAACTGCTCGAATTCGATGCGGATCTCGCCGATTTGCTCGTAGGGACCCGCCGAAAGTTCGAGCTGCGCCGCCGGCTCGATCGTCACATACTGCCAGGACCGGGACACACCGAGCAGATCCCCCTCGGCGTCCTTGGTCAGGCGCGGGAAATCCTCGGACAGCTGCCAAAGCGTCCATTGCACGCCGTGCTCCTCTGAATACGATACGGGCTTCAGTCCGTCTTCGGTCACGATGGTGTGCTCGAGCTCTACTCCCAGCCGCAGTGGCGTATCAGCGGGTTTGATGCCCGATTCGAAGTAGTCGACGATCGCCTGGATGTTCTGTTCACGTATGCTCATGGTGGATGTCCCGTCTCCGGCTGCTGCTCTTTTGGTGAAACATACCACATACAATCCAGCTGGTTCTCGCAGAAAGATGAGTCGTTGATGACTCTTCGGCTTACTGCAGGGCCGCGCTGCTTCGGTCGTCTTGCGAACTGTTGCCGCTTACGTGGGGAATTGCGGATTTAAGCTGCACAATCCTTGCAAATGGGCGTTCGCTTTCCTACGATAAGGGTTCACATACGAACAAGATTGGAGCGTGTATCCATGAGCATAAAGATTGGGGTCGTCGGCGCAGCAGGATATGCCGGCATCGAAGTGGTGCGCCTGGTACTGGGCCACCCCGAGTTTGAGCTGGTCGCAGCGACATCGGACGAGCTGGCCGGAAAGCGCATCGACGCGGTGTACCCGGGCTTCACCGGAACGACCGACGCCGTATTCACGGCGCATGCGAAAGCTCCACTGACCGAATGCGATGCGGTGTTTTTGGCCGTGCCCCACACGGCGGCGCTCGCACAGGCGCCCGCGCTTGTCGCGGCGGGCGTTGCCGTCATCGACCTTTCGGCGGATTTCCGCTTGAAAGACCCTGCCGTCTACGAGCAGTGGTACAACGTGCCCCATACGGCCACGGATCTGCTCGCGCAGGCTGCATTCGGCTTGCCCGAGCTGTTCCGCGACGGCTTGGAGGCTCTGGCTTCGCGGCGTGCGGCGGGCGAAGGCGTGCTCGTGGGTTGCGCAGGCTGCTATCCCACGGCGACGTCTCTCGCAACGGCACCTGCGCTCAAGGCGGGTCTGGTGGGCGAGGGCATCATCGTCGCCGATGCCATCTCGGGTGTGACGGGCGCGGGCAAGAAGCCCACGGAGCGCACGCATTTCTGCCATGCGGACGAGAACGTCGAGGCCTACGGCGTAGCGACGCACCGGCATACTCCCGAGATCGAGCAGATACTCGGTATCGAGGGCCGGCTCGTGTTCACGCCGCATCTGGCTCCGTACAACCGCGGCCTGCTGTCCACGGTGACCATGCCGTTGGCCGATCCTGCCATCGACCAGGCGCAAGTCGATGAAACATACCAGCAAGTCTTCGCTGATTCGGCGTTCGTCCATGTGCTGACGGGCGGTGCACAGCCGCAGACGTCGAGCGTCGCGGGCACGAACAACGCCCATGTCGCATGCATCGTAAACGGGCGTGTCGGTGCGCTCATCGCCACCTGCGCCATCGACAATGTGGGCAAGGGCGCTGCCGGCCAAGCCGTGCAGTGCGCGAACATCGTGTTCGGCCTGCCCGAGGCGACTGGCCTTGCAACGGCTGCGATACCGGTCATGTAGGCGGCGGAAATGGGCATCGAGGAGAAAACGGAAATTCCAACCGAAGCGGCTGCCGTCGTGCAGCCTTTGAATCTTGCGGCCGCCCCGGCGTTTGCGGAGGCATCGGCTGATGGGATCGCGCTCGAAGCCGTCGTGAACGGCGGTGTGACGAGCGCGCTGGGCTTTGTGGCAGCGGGCATCCATGCGGGCTTCCGCAAGGATCCGCGCCGGCTTGACATGGCGCTTGTCGTCGCAGATGAGCCGGCGGCTTGTGCAGCCGTGTTCACGAAGAACATCTTCTGCGCCGCGCCGGTCACGGTCGATCGCGCGCAGCTTGACGGCGTGTCGTACGGTACGGCGCGCGCCTTGGTGGTGAACTCCGGCAACGCCAACGCGGCGACGGGCGAGCCTGGCATCGCTGCGGCCTATGAGACGGCGCGCATCGTGGGCGATGCTTTGGGGTGCCCCTCCAACGAGGTCATGGTAGCTTCGACAGGCGTTATCGGCGTTCCGCTCGATACCGCGCCATTTGAAGAGGCCATGCCGGCAATCCAAGCGAAGCTCGCGCGCGATGGCGGCCATGATGCGGCCTGCGCGATCATGACTACCGATACGCATTCCAAGGAAACGGCTTTCAGCTTCTCCGGCGAGGACATCGGCTATGCTGGCTGTACGTTTACGGTTGGCGGCATGGCGAAGGGCTCGGGCATGATCATGCCCGACGTTGCCACGATGATCGCCTGCGTCACCACGGACGCGCCGGTGCTCCCTGACGTGCTGCACGATGCGCTCGTGCGCGTTGCGGGAAAGACATTCAACAAAATCACCGTCGATTCCGATACGTCCACCAACGACAGCTGCTTCTTGTTTGCAAACGGTGCGGCCGCAAAGGGAATGCCTGCGTTTGAGCCGGGTTCGCCGGCGCTTGCGGCGTTCGAGCAGGCGCTGCTCGCCGTGTGCACATCGCTTGCACGGGCTATGGCGGCCGACGGCGAAGGTGCGACGCGCCTGATCACCGTGCGTGTTGCGGGTGCGGCAAACGCTAGCGACGCCGATGCGGCGGCGCGCACGGTCGCTAATTCGCCGCTTGTGAAAACGGCCATTTTCGGGCATGACGCCAATTGGGGACGCATCGCGGCGGCAATCGGCCGCTCGGGTGCGGCTTTCGACCAATACGACGTTGACATCGACATCATGGGCATGCCGGTGCTGCGTGCAGGCCTGCCCATCCCCTTCGATGAGGAGGAGGCCCTTCGACGATTCGAGCGCCCGGAAATCGAGATAGACATCGATCTGGGCGCAGGCGAAGCCAATGCAACGATATGGACGTGCGATTTCTCGCATGATTACGTGACGATCAACGGAGATTACAGAACATGAAACTTGCAAAGGATACACGTCCCAACGGCGTGACGAACAAAGAAAAGGCGCACCTGCTTGCCGATGCGCTTCCGTGGATCAAGAACATCACCGG
>CAYOBD010000156.1:0-5681 GCA_964402005.1 uncultured Eggerthellaceae bacterium | reverse complement strand
CTCGAGGCCGCCGGTGCCTTCCATCAGGGCATCGAGCTGGGGTCCTATGCGTTGGAAGTGCTCGGACTGAAGGTGCTTCATCATCAGCTCCACGCTCTCCCATCTTTCGAAGAAGCAGTAGACGTGCGGATCCTCGGTGCTGCGCGTGATCGTGTATCCGTGGTTGCCCTCGTCGGCGCGCGAGGCCTCGACCAGCTCGCGGGCGAGCTCCTCGAACTTCTCGCAGGCGTCGGCGCGGATGGTCTGCTTGGCTGCGGTGCGGATCATCGGGTGCCCCTTTCAGCTTTTCGACCACAGCGCGCAACAAGACGTGATATGAAGCCGTCTCTCTCTTGTCATATTCGGAGGCCTGGCTCATTCCATCCGGAATGACAGCTCGATATGGAACAGCACCTCGCGGTCCTTGAAATCGACATTTGCGATTTCGGCGATGCGCCCGAGGCGATACTTCAGCGTGTTCAGGTGCACGAACAGGGACTTTGCTGCCTCGACCTGGTTGCAGCCGCATTCCACGTACGCGCGCAGCGTGGGCAAAAGCTCGGTTGCATGGGCACGATCGTAGGACGCGAGCACGCCGAGCGACGGGTGCGCCATATCCTGGGCGACCGGGTCGGCGCGCAGTGTGTCGAGCAGGAAAGGCAGGGCCAGGTCGCGGCACCGGCGGATTCCCGGCTCCGATGAGGAAAGCCGGGCGAACTCCGCTTGGCGGCATGCCGATTGCACGTTGTCGAATCCGGCGGTCGGCATCGAAACGCCCACGGACAGGCTCCTTTCGTCGAACAACTCGGCGATGCGGGCAAGCAGGTCCTCAATCCTCTGCATGCCGACTGCGAAGACGACGGCATCCCCCATCTCGCAGGATATGCAGGGGATGCCGGACGCTTCGACCTCGTTAGCCAGGAGCATGCGCTGCGTGCGGTTGCCGATAACGCGGCTCGTCACCGAAACCAGCTGCAAAGAGGTCGCATCTTCCAGCGCGGCCTCGAGTCGGCCGATTGCCTCGGCGGCGACTTCCCTGCCTCCGATGAGCTCGGCAAAAGCCAGGTGCAGCGCTTGGTGCGGCGAATAGCCGCTCGTGAACTCTTCGGCCTGTGCGAGGTAGGGCGCGCACACGGGCTCGAGCGCCAAGGCGAGCAAGGCGCCTGCCCTCGTCGCAGGGAAGCACATGGCGAACCCCACGGGCTCGTCGTCGCGGTACACGTACAAGCTGACCGCGTCCACGCCGTTCGCATCGTGCATCAGCAGCGGGTCGCGCCCGAGGTCGTGGTGGACAACGCCCTCGTCATCGGTGAAATAGCCGCCGATTCCGTCGGCGCCCAGGCTCTTTCGCACGATGATGTTGTCGCGCAGCCCCGCATGGGGAATCCGGTCTGCGCCGATGCTCGCAAGCACCGAGCCGTCGATGCCGAATACGACGAAGGGCTCGGGCAGCATGTCGGCTATCACGGTCATCATGTCCTGTAAAAGGCCATGCCTGCTTGCTATGTCGAGCAGGCGCTGCTCGGCCTCGCCATAGAAGTCGAATGCCGCCAGCACGTCGTTGAGCAGGTCTTCGTAGTCCAGCCCACGGCACACGACATGGTTGCGTCCGCTCGCTAAGATGAGCGCATCCGCATAGCGCGGGTCCTCGAAGAACTCGGACGCCTTTCCGATATAAACATAGTCGTGCGCGTACTCCGTTTGCTGCTCGGAGATGAAGCGCATCCCGCGTATGGTGCGCTCGTCGTCTTGGATGGTGCTTTCTTGCTCATAGCGCGAGAGGAAGCGTTCGATCATCGACATGCTCAGCTTCACCGCGACCTCCTTATCGCTGCTGCTTTCTTTTCACCACGACTTCCTCGATAGGCGGGTGGAGAAGTCAGTTTCATTTCGATATGATATTTGTCCATTATAGCTAAACAAAGTTCATGCAGATTGGTCCAAATCATATGCGATGGACATGGTTAGTCCAGTTCCAAATCGATATCATATGGTCATCGCATGCGTTTGAAGGCTAATCGTTAGTTCCAGATAATCGTCTTTTATCGACAAAGGAGCGCATCATGGCGAATGAACCGCAATTCGATTTCAAGGCCAACTACCTCAGCTTCCTCAGGCACGAGCCGACACCCCTCATCCCGAATAGCTTCGTTGGGAACAAGGTCATGGGTTTCGGTGCCATCAACGGCCCGTCTATCGAGAAGGGCAACCAATTCGGCGATGGTGTGGACGGCTTCGGCAACAAGTGGGAATACCCCGCGACCGGAGGCGGCGCGGGCGTGCCCGATGTGACCGTGACGCCGCTCGCCGACGTTACCGAATGGCGCGAGCAGGTGACCATCCCCGATGCGTCGGCCTATGACTGGAAGGCCGCTTATGCGATGGAATGCCAGATGATCGGGGAGCCCAACCGCGATTTCGAGGCCGTCGACTTCGGATTCGGCAACGGCGTGTTCGAGCGTTTGGCTGCGCTCATGGGGTTCGAGGATGCGCTGCTGGCGATGGCGATGGATCCCGAGGCGACCAACGAGTTGTTCGAGGCCATCACCGACTACAAGGTCGAAGCGCTCGACTACATCATCGAGGCATACCATCCCGACACCATCACGTATTTCGACGACATCGCCACGGAGAAGAACATGTTCATGTCGCCGGAGATGTATCGTGAATTGGTGAAGCCGCATCACAAGCGCTTCGCGCAGGCGTGCCTCGAGCGCGGGATCATCCCGATTTACCACTGCTGCGGCCATGCCGAGGACATCGTCGAGGACATGATCGATTGCGGATGGGCTGCTTGGTCGTCGGTGCAGATCAGCAACGACATCGAGGCGCTTATCGAGAAATACGGCGACCGCATCGGATTCGTCGGCGGCTTCGACTCGAACGGCCCGGTTGCGCGCCCCGACGCGAGCCCCGAGGAGGTGGACGCCGAAGTCGTGCGCTGCCTGGACACCTACGGCCGGTTCCATCGTGGATACTGCTTCTTCGGCTTCCGTTACCTGAATACGCTCGACCCCGAGGTGATCGCCTCGGTCATGATGCCCATCGGCAAGAAGGCGACCGAGTATGCCTTCCAGCTTATGATGGCAGGGAAGTAGGCCCGCCGTTTGCGCATGGCGGTTTCCCGCGTCCTGCACCGCGAGCGAAAGAAACCGTTTGGGAGACTCCCCATTGGTTCGGCCACTTGGGGAGTCTCCCTTTTGAATCATTGGGGAGTCTCCCCAATGATTCGCTCATGTCCTCCCGCCCTGCCACGCAAGCGAATAGATGCGATAATACCGAGTCATGAGCAGGATTGACTTGGGAGCATACAAGGCCATCTTGGCGACAAAGCCCGCGTTGCGCTTCGACGCGGGCACGTTCTTGATGCGCATGTTCAACTTCACGGCGACCATCGGGCCGATCGCGATGCTCACGCTTGCGGGGGCCTCCGCGTTCGAGGCGACCACGGTGTCGTCGACGCTTGCGGCCTGCACGTTCCTGGTAGCGCCGCGTGTGTCGCGGCTCGTCGACAAGCGCGGACAGAGCGCCATCGTGCCGCTCGCGGCCGTTATCGGACTTGCGGGTTTCGTGCTCATGATGTGCGTGACGCAGTTCGGCCTGCCGTTCTGGCTGAATTACCCAGCCGCGTTCCTTGGCAGCTTCCTTCCGCACGGCCCGTCGCTTGCGCGTACGCGCTGGACCTATCTGGTCGAGACGCGCTGTTTGGGCGGGCAGACGCCGGAGCTGAAATCCGCCTATGCGTTCGAGGGGATACTGGACGACGTTGCCTTCATGGTGGGGCCGGCCTGCTCGATCGGCATCGCGGCTGCCACCGTGCCGATCGGCGGCGTGGCTGCGGGCGTGGTCGTGTATGCGATCGGGTGCGCCATCATGGTGTCGTCGAAGAACACGGAGCCGGACGCCGCCTACCTGCAGGAGCACGCGAAAGCCGAAGGCGCGTCGCAGGGTCGCAACGTCCTTACCGCGTACCCGATGGTGCTTCTGCTCTTCATCTCGATGGTGCTGGTCGGTTGCGTCTACGGCGGCTTCGATGCGTCTTCGGTCAGCTACGCGGAGTCGATTGGCTGGCCGGTGCTCGCCAGCATTATGCTCGCAATCCAGTCGGTGTTCTCGCTGGTCATGAGCACGCTATTCGGCATGGTGCGGCTTTCGATGCCGCTGCATCGGCAGCTCATCGTATTCGGCGTGCTGTTCGGCGCCCTGTATGCGCTCCTGGTGTTCATCGAGACGCCGGCGAGCTTCCTCATCATCACGAGCGTGGCCGCCATCAGCTACCCGCCGCTGCTGATCACGGCGAATGTCGTGTGCGAGACGTCGGTGCCCGAAGCGAACCTGACCGAGGCGATGTCGTGGATGACCTCGGGCTTGAACGTGGGCATGGTGATCGGTCCCGTGAGCGCGGGCGCCCTGATCGACGCGACGACCATGCCGCTTGCCGGGTTCGACCTGTGCGCGGTCTTCGCAGGGCTGCTGGTGGTCCTATTCGTTGCTGCCGTCCCACTGGTGCGCAGGATGCGGAAGCGCACGGGGGAGTGATCCCCTGTCTTATCCGGACGCAAGTGGACTGCCGAGATATCCTATCCGGCGGATGCCATTAACTGCGCGAAATCATCGAGAGCGCCTGGGATGTCGATCTGCTGGGGGCAGACGGCTGCGCACGACCCGCAGCCGACGCAGGCGGAAGGTTGCTTGTCTTGTGGCAGTGCGGCGAGCGCCATCGGTGCGATGAACTTGAAATCGGGACGCGAGATATGCTCGTTGTACAGCTCGAGCAGCCAGGGGATGTCAAGCTCCTGCGGGCAATGCGACGCGCAGTAATGGCATGCCGTGCAAGGCACGCCCTTCGCGGATGCCATGCGTGCGCCGATAGCTTCCAGCGCGGCGCGCTCTTCAGGGGAAAGCGCGCTTTCGTCCTCGAAGATGCCGATGTTGTTCTCCAGCTGGTCGGGTGTACTCATGCCCGACAGCACCGTCATCACGCCAGGCGTGCTCGCAGCATAGCGCAGCGCCCAGTCTGCGGCGCTTTTGCCCGGCCGCATCGCTTCGAGCGTTGCCATATCCTGCTCGTCGAGCGCGATCAGGTTGCCGCCGCGCAAAGGCTCCATCACCAGAATCGCGATGCCGCGCTCATTGAGGCATTCGACCTTGCTGCGCGCATGCTGGAACTCCCAGTCCATGTAGTTCAGCTGGATCTGGCAGAACTCCATCTGGTCGCCGTAGGCGTCCATGAACCGCCCGAATGTATCCAGGTTCCCGTGTGTCGAAAAGCCCAGATGGCCGATGCGTCCGGCATCGCGCTGCGCGACGAAATAGTCGACGGTGCCATATTTGTCATTCGCCAGGTACTGCTCGATGTTCAGCTCGCAGACGTTATGCAGCAGGTAGAAGTCGAAATAATCGACCCCGCAGTTCTCGAGCTGCTTTTCGAAGATTTCCTCGTGCTTGCCGAAGTTGCTCACGTCGTAGCCGGGGAATTTCGTCGCAAGGTAGAAGCTGTCGCGCGGATAAGTGGCCAACAGCTTGCCAATAGTCGCCTCCGCGTTGCCGCCATGGTAGCCCCAGGCCGTATCGAAGTAGTTGATGCCGTGGTCAAGGGCGTAGTCGACCATTTTTGCCGAAGTCTCGACGTCGATCCGTGTATCGTCGCCATCGATTACGGGCATGCGCATCGTCCCGAAGCCGAGCGCCGAGATCTTGTG
>CAYOBD010000155.1:0-5754 GCA_964402005.1 uncultured Eggerthellaceae bacterium | reverse complement strand
AGTACGGAATACCATATTAGTTGAGAGAAGAACATGAAAGGGGCGTCCCTTGGGGAAGCATCCGCCGCACACATGATTGGATCGCGACAGACGAGGCCCGTCCATGGCCTTGGCGATCCAGGTGTTGAATGCCTTGCCCTGCTGCCAGAAATGGTTGTACCACTTGTTTTGGTTCAGAGATAGGCATGAGCCCTGCTCATTAAGGTAGTAGCCGGTCTTAGCCAAGATGGGGATACCCTTGCGCGTAAATTTGCCGAGGCCGTAGACGGCGCGTTTCAGAAAAAGCGGATCCTCCACCACGGCATCATCGTCCAGGAAGACCACCGCGTCAAAGCCGAGGACGTTGGCCAGCAGCAGGCCCACATTGCGCATGGGTGCGTATCCTTGCAGGTCGATTTCGCGTGCATAGCCGCCCAGACCCACCTCATCCATGCGCTGCCTGATCAAGTCGAGTTCGGCCGCACCGATTACGGCGATGCTCATATCCGGGAAGCCGTCAACGATGGTCTGCACCTTGTCCGCGGCCCTATCGGCGATTTGCGGTTCGCTTACCACCAATACCACGATCTGCCCGAGCCCTTCGACCTTACGCAGCGCCTCTAGGCAACGCGGTAGTTCGCCGAGCCCGGTGAGCGGCGTTGCATGGTCGTACACGGCGTTGACGGCGGATGTATCCTGGCGATTGCGCCGTGCCGTGGCAAAAGTCGGGATGATGATAACCGGGTTCATGTGCGTCCTCAGCGTCCTATATGCTCGATTGCTCCCCCAAATGCGCCGACCATTGTAGCATGCGAATAATGGCTAACCCTTTTCTCCGACCTCGTACACGCATGTTCCGTAAACTGGGAATGAGTTGCAGCGTGGGACCGTGGCGCGTTTTCGGATCGCAGGATTGTGATGCGTTCCCGGTTCAACTGCTAGTCGCGTGCGCGTACGCTCTGCAAGCCAGGTGCAACTGCGCGCGCCGCGAAGCAGAATACGGCGAGCGCGGCAGGTATGATCGCCCCCGCCATGAACAGGACGCTGTACGAGTCCGTTTGCGCAAGCAGGATGCCCGCCAATAGAGGGCTGAAGAATTGACCGAGGTTCAACATGGCGGCGTATGTGCCCATGATTCGCCCCGAGTTCTGCGGAGTTGCAACCTGTCCGAGCCAGTTTGCCATAAGCGGCATGATGATTCCCACACCCAGGTTCACCAGCACAGCGCCTACGAGGATCGGCCACAAGGACGAGGCGAGGCCGATGCACAGAGTCCCGATTGCTGCGAATAGAAAGCTCACGCCGAGCAGCGCGAAACGTCGGAAACGCTTGATGAGGCGCGCGTATGCAAGAGCCGAAACAATATTCGCCAAGCCGAAGGCACCCAGAAACAGACCGCTCGTTGCGGTGTTTCCGCCGAACATTTCGACCAGGTACGGCATTTTGGACGGTACAAGGAAAACGACCAGCGAGTTCAAGAACACCGCTATGAAGCAGATTGCGCACACTGCTGTGATGCCTTTTGCGGTTGCGGCTTCAGCCGAGGATGCGGTTTTTGCAGAGTTTTCGCTGTCGGCATCCGCCTCGGCAATGCTCTGCGCATCTGCGCTCTTCCGATACGGCTCGCGCACATATAGGCCGACGAACACCAGCATCACGATGCCGATGGCATACACATAAAACGGCACGCGCCAACCGAGCAGAGCCAAAAAACCGCCTGTCATCTCGAGAATCAGGATGCTTGCTCCAGTCGCAGCGCTCTGCATGCCCATCACTTTGGCTTGTTGGTCGGCGTCGTAATAGTCGGCGATGAGCGCCGTTGACGATGTGGCCACGCCCGCCATGCCCAAGCCCATGACGAAGCGGCTGACCAAGATGGTCTCTAGTGTTGGCAGGACAATGCCCGAAAGGCCGGCAACGGTGAACAGTGCAAGCGATGCAAACAGGGTCTTCGCCTTGCCCATCTTGTCGGCGATGGCCCCCACGAAGAATCCGGAAAGGACGACTGCCAGCGACGGCAGCGAGATGATGAGCGCGACTATAGATTCGGCAGCATCAGGGAACGCGGCGCTGATTTGCGGCAATGCGGGTGCGACAGCTGCTCCGCCCATACAGTTGAGCATGGATACGAGCAGTAGCGCGATCAGCGTACCTTTGGTGGGCGTGAAATGCTTGCTCGGCAGATTCGTCGAGGAGCCGATTGAAAATGCATCGCTGGAGCTTGACTCCAGCGATGCATCGGAAGACGAGGCGGTGTCCCCTCGGTCGACTCGGTTGTTAGAACGTGCGGACACGGAGCACGCCTTCGGCAGCGCCGATGCGTGCGATTGCGGCATCGTCGAGTGCGGTGTCGAGATCGATCAGCGTGTAAGCAACATCGCCGCGGGCTTTGCTTGTGATGTTGGCCAGGTTGATGCCGGCGTTATGGATGGCGTCTGTCATCGCGTTGATCATGCCGGGGATGTTCGCGTGCAGCACGGCGAAGCGCATGCCGGTTTCCGGACGCGGTCCCATGTCGCAAGCGGGGTAGTTCACCGAATTCGTGATGTTGCCGTTGTCGATGTAGTCGGAAATCTCCTGGGCAGCCATCATCGCGCAGTTCTCTTCGGCCTCCTCGGTCGACGCGCCCAGATGCGGCAGCACGATGGCGCCGGGCACGTTCATGATCTCGGGCGTGGCGAAGTCGGTGATATAGCGGCTGATGCGACCGTCGCGCAGGGCGGCGGCCATGGCCGGCACGTCAACCAGGGTATCGCGCGAGAAGTTGAGGAACACGGCATCGCTCTTCATCAGGCCGATCTCGTGCTCGCCGATCATGCCCTTCGTGGCGTCCATAGCCGGGACGTGGATAGTCAGGTAATCGCATTCACGGCAGATGTCGTCCAGGTTCGAGACGTGCTTGACGGCGTTGGACAGGCGCCAGGCGGCGGCGACGGACACGTAGGGGTCGTAGCCGTACACGTCCATGCCCAAATCGATGGCCGCGTTCGCAACCAGCGCGCCGATGGCGCCCAGGCCGATCACGCCCAGCTTCTTGCCCGTGATCTCGCGGCCGGCGAATGCCTTCTTGGCCTTCTCAGCCGATTTCGCGATGGCCGGGTCATCGGCGTTCTCGCGGCACCACTGCACGCCGTCGATGATGCCGCGGCTGCCCAGCAGCATGCCGCACAGCACCAGCTCCTTGACACCGTTGGCGTTTGCTCCGGGGGTGTTGAACACGACGATGCCCTCCTGCGCGCAGCGATCCAGCGGGATGTTGTTCACCCCGGCGCCGGCACGGGCGATCGCCAGCAGATTCGACGGGAATTCGACGTCGTGCAAAGCAGCGCTGCGCACCAGGATGCCGTCCGCCTCGGCAAGATCGTCGGTCAGTTCGTAGCCTGCGGGCAGCTGCTCGAGGCCCTTGGCGGAGATGTTGTTCATGCAATGGATGCGCGGCATGCGAAGTCCTTTCAGTCGGTTTCTTTTCTCTGTCCTGTTTTTGGCACCCGCGTATTGTAGCGCTTCAAAAGGAAAGCCCCCGAAGATATGACGAATAAATCACGCAGGGCTTTTCTGTGCTGTTTGCTGGTGGGAAAGTTGTCTGCTAATGAGGTGGAGAAGGCTCGCTGATGGGCCTCGAACGTCCGAACCACCGATACCATGGGCATCGAATCATGACACGCAAACAAACATATACGGAACGGGAGAGCGCTCGTTCGCGGCGTATGCAGCGCGAGCAGGACTCCGAGCAGGGGGAACGGCAGCACGATGCGGCGGCGCAGCGGCGCGGTCGGCGCGGTGAGGATTCCCCGCAGCCCAAGCGGCGCGTTCCCGTGGGCAAGATCGCAATTGCGGCGGTGCTCGTCGTCGTAGCCATTGCGGGCGTAATGCTGTTCGCTTCGGCTGCATCTGTGCAGGTCACTGTCAACGGTGCGCCGGTAGCCATCCGTGGTGCGAAGACCCTTCAGGTTGCCATTAAGGAAAGCGGATTGCCCATCAACCCCGGGGATTTGATTTCGTTGAAGGGCAATGTGCTTCAAAAGGGCAAGGGTGAGTCCGTGACCGCTATCGTTAACGGTGTTGAGGTGAACGACCTCGATAGGCCCCTGCACAATGGTGACGAGATTCAAATATCGGACGGCGGCGACATCGTCGAAGATTACGACGAAATGATCGAAGTGCTGCAGCATAACGCCGAAACGCGCGGTCTCGGGGTATTCCGCGAGTTCGAGAACGTTGGAATGGACGGAGCGCTGTCCATCCGTACGGGCGTGCTGTCCGGCGAGACCATTTCAAAACATCTTTTCTACCCGATAGACCTTGTGTTCACGAAGCACAATCCCAATGTCGGCGAGAAAAAGGTTTTGGCGCTCACGTTCAACGACGGTCCCAACGCGACGTATACGCCTGAGATTTTGGATGTGCTGAGAGAGAACGGCGCCCGCGCGACGTTCTTCGTGCTGGGCAACAGTATCCAGGATCTTGGCAACGAATGGGTGTTGCAACTTGCCGTCGAGGATGGCCATCAGATTTGCTCGCAGACGTACGATAACGCTATAGGCGCAGGTGGGGATATCAATAACCTGGATCCTGCCGCCCAGATCGCCGAAATCGAGGACGGACGGGCGGCCATTACCGAGGCGCTGGGCACCGAAGCCAGCCGTATCGTGCGCGTTCCCGGCGGCAGCATGGACTCCGCGACGCTCAAGAATTTGCGCCCTTATATCGACGTGGAGGTCGGATGGAACGTCGATACAAGGGATGACGAGGGCATAGAAGCGCAGTACATCGCCGACGCTCTGCTTGCGGCCACTCCGGGCGACGTATTTCTGTTGCACGACGGCGGCGGTGATCGCTCTGCGACCGTGGAGGCTCTGCGCATTGCCTTACCGCAGTTGAAGAAAGCTGGTTGGGAGTTCGTAACAATAGACGACTTGATGAAATTCCCAGCCTTGACCCAATAGAGTCGCCTCCACCTCCAACGACGAGTTGTCGAAACCAGGCCCCCCGACTCATCGACGGGCGTGTCGGGATGCGGCACCAAAGGGTATTGACCCCGTCGACTCATTGCTGCGGGCGCGTTTCCGTTGACCTGATTGCTCAGAAACGCTCTCTATCGTTTGTGTAGGCCCTATGGACTCCAACTACCCATAGGTTGATAATAGAAAGACTATGAGGAAAAGCAGGGAAAAACTGCCCGATCGGATTCGGGATGCAGCATCGGGATACACCGTAATGGTGCTGAGCATCCTGTGTTTCATCATCGCGATGGCGGCGGTCATCGCGGTTGTGCGCTTGCTGGGGGGCGTTGGATGACGGATCCTGCGCAGAACAGGCAGCGCCGTGGAGTTGGGGGCGTGTAACCATGTGGCCACGGCTTTCGCTCTACGACATGCGCGTAATCGGGCACTATCTGGGCGTCCTGACGTTGATTACAACGTTTGGCCTTGCATTGCCGCTGATCACGGCCATAGTCTTTGCAGAATGGGATGCTGCAGCGCACTATCTGCTGACCGTTGGCATCTTTTTGATTGCCGGGTCGGCGCTGCGCTTCCTACGCATCCAACCGGGGCGTTTGAGTAGGCAGCAGGCATTGGTCGTCGTTGGTTTGGCGTGGCTGGTTCTGTCGTGCTTCGGCGCCATCCCGCTGCTGATGTCCGGTCATTACGCGAACTATCTCGATGCGCTCTTCGAGGCGGTGTCGGGTTTCACTACCACCGGTGCAAGCGTGGTGCAGGATCTGGATCATCTGTCATATGCGGACAACATGTGGCGCTTCACGATGCATCTGAT
>CAYOBD010000154.1:820-5754 GCA_964402005.1 uncultured Eggerthellaceae bacterium | reverse complement strand
CAGAAGCTCACGAGCGAGGACCGCGTGTGTCTGCCCGTACCGTTCTTCCATTGCTTCGGCTGCGTGCTCGGCGTGATGGCGAACCTCACGCATCGCGCGTCGATGGTCATCGTCGAGGAGTTCAACGCCGGCCTGGTGTTGCAGGCGATCCACAAGGAGCGCGCGACGGCCGTCTACGGCGTGCCGACGATGTACATCGCCGAGCTCAACCATCCGGATTTCGACAAATTCGACCTCACGAGCCTGCATACGGGCATCATGGCCGGCAGCCCCTGCCCGCCCGAGACCATGGCCGAGGTGGTGGAGAAGATGCACATGCGCGACATCACCATCTGCTACGGCCTGACCGAGACCAGCCCCGTGTTCACGCAGACGAGCGCATCGGACACGATCGAGCGCAAGTGCGGCACGATCGGCCGGCGCCATCCTCCGGTGGCCGTGAAGGTGCTCAACGTCGCGAACGGCCGCGAATGCGAAGTCGGCGAGCCTGGCGAGATGTGCTGCAAGGGCTACAACGTGATGAAGGGCTATTACAAGATGCCCGAGGAAACGGCGAAGGCGATCGATGAGAACGGGTACCTGCATTCGGGCGACCTGGGCATCATGGATGAGGATGGCTACTACCACATCGTCGGCCGCACGAAGGACATGATCATCCGCGGCGGCGAGAACATCTATCCGCTCGAGGTGGAGAACTTCTACCTGAAGATGCCCGGCGTGCTGGACGTCCAGGTGGTCGGCGCGCCCGACGAGAAGTACGGCGAGATCGTGGTCGCGTTTGTGAAGCGCCGCCCCGACGAGGAGGGCGAGGCGCTCACGATGGAGAGTGTGCGCAACTACGGCATTAAGCGCATGGCGCGCTACAAGGTGCCCAAGCACGTGTTCTTCGTCGACGAGTTCCCTGAGAACGCTGCCAAGAAGGTGATGAAATACAAGCTGCGCGAGATGGCCGCCGAACTGCTCGGTCGCACGGACGTGAAGGTCTTCGGCGATGAAAACGCCGTGGCCGACGCCGACTACGAAACCACCGGCGGATCTGCGCCCGACGAGCCGGTGCCTGCCACGGGGGCGTTCTAGACGCGCGAACCACTGCAGGCTGCAGGCGTTACGCGGGTGCGAGCCACTGTCGGTTGCAAATGTCACGCGGGTGCGAGCCGCTGTGCGCTGCCGAATCAGCATGAAACGCGACATTCCGTCCATGACCGTTTTACTCATGGACAGGATGTCGCGTTTCGTGCTTTCTACGTAACATATAGGTAATTAACTATCAGGTGTTTTAAAAATCGGATTTATGATTTCGTCCGCAAATCAGCACAAAACGCGACATTTCATCCAAAATAGATCGGCTCTTGGACGAGATGCTGCGTTTGGTGCTCTCGGGCTTCCCGCTGCCTGCGATGCTCGGGTCCGAATGCGACGAGCAAGGCCATGAGGATGCATATGATGGCGACCACCTGGGCCCGATAGGTGAACCAAAAATGCACGTAAGAGTGGTTTGCCGTGACCAGGTACCACAGGAAGGGAAGGGCGGCTACTATCGCTAGCAGCACGATAGCCCGCGCGTTCACCGGACGGATGCGGCCGCGCAGCGCTATCGCCGCGATGATGCCGCCGCCGACCGCGACGGCGAGCACTACCCAGACGGCGATCGGCAATGCGCCGATATTGGCGCTCAGCCCCGACCATTGCCTGATTGCTTCGCTGCCGATTCCCGATGCGGATGTGCGCATGCTGAGCTGTGCGATTGCGTCGCCTATGACATCCCAACCCAGAACAATCGTGGCGATCACCCAATCGGCGGCCCAGCATAATCCGTAGCCTGCCGCCCAGCTGATCAGCACCGCCGCCATGAAAGCCGCCAACGTGCTCGTCGGCATGTTTCTGCAGCGTTCCGCCTCGAGGAAGATGAGCACCCCAAGCGGAATTCCCAGCGTGATGAGCGGGGTGCACAGCATGTCGAAAAATGCTGTCAGGGCGCCGAAGACGAAGAACGGCGCCGCCCAGGCATCGGCTTGCAGTCCTTTGCTGCGTGATACCCGTATCGTGTACAGCGTTGCAGCGAGCGCAATCAGGAAGGTGAACGCTAAAGACAGCGACATCGTGGCGACGGGGAGAAGCACGATTGCGAATGACAGCGCGTATGCGAAGCCGCCGAGCGCCGATGTTGCGCGTCCGAGCGCAATCGCGCCAGCGAGCAGCAGCGCGAAGGCAGCGAGCGTGAAAAGCACGCGTATGCCGGCCAGGTCGAGGACAATGAGCAGCGGCTTGATCAGAGCGATTTCGCCGTTCCAATAGCGAGCGTAAGATGCCCAGGCGGGACTGTCGGCAGGTACATCGCCCGCAACGAGCTCGGCAAGGGCAGCAACCTCGGCGTTAGCGCCTGAGCCGCTCGCGATGTGATGCCAGCTGGCGAAGGCGTTTTCCAGAAGATTGCCGTGATCGGATGCGCACATATTCAGCACGAGCGCAGTGGTGTAGTTGTCCATTTGGGTCGTCGGCTCGTCGGCGATCAGGCGACCGTTGGACTCGCCTTCGGACACGAGCGTTGCGACCGAGGACTCCAGGGAAGGCTGCAACCAGGCGACGGGGATGAATCCTGCGGCCAGCTTCAAGACGGCGAAAATCGCTAAGCAAGCGATAAACGCCGCGATTATCCGCATGACTGCCCTCATCGGTCGCATCTCTCCTTTCGTCTGCCAATTCCCAGTCCTGCGCTAGCCGGGGTGGAAAAACCTTCCCAGAGTGGAAAAAAGTTCCTGGAACTTTTTTCCACCGCTGCGCTTGCCGGAGTGGAAAAAACTTGCAGGAACTTTTTTCCACTCCCGGAACGTTTCCACTCGCACTCTTATGCCGGCAAATCGCGGGCTGTAACTCCAACTCATTCGATTGTAATGGAGTTGAAGTGTAACGCGAGGCAAGGTGCGTCATATGTGGGATAATGCCACGTTGGCGTGCAATACGCCGAAAAGATACGAACGGCAAGGGAGAAGCAAGTGGAAACTTCAGTTGAGATCTTGGAGGGCGACCGCGCGAAGATCACGGTCACCATTGATGCGGATACCGTCAAGGCGCGTGTGAAGAAGCAGTATCGCGATTTCGCGAATCGCTATACGTTCCCCGGATTCCGCAAGGGCAAGGCGCCGCGCCCGGTCATCGATAACGCGCTCGGCAAGGAGGCCGTGGTCGCAACGGTGACGGACGACTTGGTGAACGAAACGTGCCCGCTGGCTATCGACGAGAGCGGGTTGTACCCGATTGGCCAGCCCACGTTCGATGACGACATGGATCTGGCGAAGGACGGCCAGGAGTTCACGTATGTCTTCGAGATCGGCACGAAGCCGACGGCTAAGCTGACCAGCTTCGAGCCCGTTTCCATCGAGCTGCCTTCCGAAGAAGTGACCGACGACGAGATCGACGACGAGATCGATCATCTGCGCGGCCATTACGCCGAGGCCGTCGATGCGGCCGACGATGCCGAAGTCACGTATGCCTCCCAGGTCGATCTTGCGATCCGCGCGACGGGCGACGACGGCGAAGAGCTGGAGGCCCTGACGAAGGAGTCCACCATCTACTCGTTCGGGTCCAACTACTATCCCGACACGTTCGAAGAGCAGATCATCGGCATGAAGAAGGGCGAGAGCAAGCAGTTTACCATCGACATGCCTCTTGAGCCCACCATCATGACCAGCCTGGTCATGGGCAAGACGTCCAAGATCGCGTTCGACGTCACGGTCAACGTGGTCAAGGACCGCAAGATGCCCGAGCTCACCGACGAGTGGGTGTCCGAGAAGATCGGCATGGAGACGGTCGATGAGTTGCGCGCCGAAATCCGCGAGGAGCTCGAGGGCCAGAAGAGCACCTACCTGCCGCGTCTCAAGGAGAGCCGCGTGCTGCGCGCTCTGGGCGAGCGCCTGGAGGACGAGGTTCCCGAGAGCATGGTCGACGAGGCGTCGTCTTCGCTCATGCAGGACTTCTTCAACCAGCTGCAGCGCCAAGGCATGACGCTTGATGCCTACCTCAAGCAGCAGGACATCACGTCGGCCCAGTTCCGCGAGGATATCAAGCAGCAGGCCACCGACATGGCGGCGCAGGATATGGCGCTTGACGCATGGGCGGCTGAGAAGGGCCTCGAGGTGACCGAGGAGGACATCCGCGAGGAGTTCGTGAAGAGCGGCGCCGAAGATCCCGACGCGCTGATGGCCGAATGGCGCAAGAACGGCCAGATGTACCTGATCCGCCAGGGCATCCTGCGGAGCAAGGCCGCTGAAGACGCCGTCGCGGCTGCCGTCGTGACCGCTCCGGATGCGGAGAAGAAGGCTGAAGAGGTGCTCGAGGCTGTAACTGAGGCGATTGCCGAGGAAGAAGCCGAGCAGGCCGAGTAAGTTAGCCGTCCGTGCGGTTGCGTGCGCGGCTTTCGAGGCCGACAGGCTTACCGCCCGGTAACGGATTGCGAAATGCTCTTTTGAGGGCGGCGCCATACGGTCACAATGCGTAAGCGAACCGTAAGCGCCGCCTTCTTCAAAGGCGGGCATCCGTCAGAAAGGATTGTGAGTATGGATACGATTACATCCGCATTGATTCCCTACGTGGTCGAGCAGTCGCCGCGCGGCGAGCGCAGCTACGTCATCTACTCGCGCTTGCTCAACGACCGCATCGTCTTTTTGGGCGACGAGATCGACGACCATGTGGCCAACACCGTGGTGGCGCAGCTGCTCCACCTGGAGAGCGCCGATCCGGACAAGGACATCTCGCTGTACATCAACAGTCCCGGCGGCTCCGTGTCGGCCGGCCTTGCCATTCTGGATACGATGAACTTCATCAAGTGCGACGTGTCCACCATCTGCTTGGGCCAGTGCGCCTCCATGGCGGCAGTGCTGCTGTCAGCCGGCGCCAAGGGCAAGCGCCTGTGCCTTCCCAATTCGCTCGTGCTGATT
>CAYOBD010000154.1:0-810 GCA_964402005.1 uncultured Eggerthellaceae bacterium | reverse complement strand
CGGCGGTGCGAAGGGCCAGCAGACCGAGATTCAGATCGTGGCCGATTACATCCTGAAGATGCGCGCCCGCCTGAATCAGATTCTGGCCGACAACACGGGTCAGACGCTTGATCGGATTCAAGCCGACACCGAGCGCGACAACTACATGACCGCTGAGCAGGCGCTCGAATATGGCCTGGTCGACCGCATCACCACATCGCGTGCTGCCATCGCAGCCGAGAACGCCGACTAGCAGGGGAAAGAACAGCAGAGGAAAACTTTATGCGCGATAGAGACTACACGGACAACGACGTCGTCGAATGCTCATTCTGCGGCAAGCGACCGCAGGAAGTGGGGGCCATGATCGCCGGGCCCGATGGCATCTTCATCTGCGATGAATGCATCGCCACCTGCGCCGAGGCCATGATGCACGACATGGGTGTGTCGTTCAGCGGCATGGGTGCGCCTGCAAGGGGTGCCGCCGGTGCCGCTGCGCCTGCAACCGCGAAGGGCATTCTGGATGAGCTGCCGACGCCGCGCGAGCTGTACGAGGACCTGTCCGACTACGTCGTGGGCCAGGAAGCTGCCAAGCGCGCGCTGTCCGTGGCCGTGTACAACCACTACAAGCGCATACAGATGGGCGACGATAGCGCGGAAGGCGACGTCGAGCTGGCAAAGAGCAACATCCTGCTGCTGGGTCCGACCGGCTCGGGCAAGACGCTGCTTGCGCAGACACTTGCGCGTACGTTGCGGGTGCCGTTCGCCATCGCGGATGCCACTACGCTCACCGAGGCGGGCTATGTGGGCGAGGATGTTGAGAACATCCTGCTC
>CAYOBD010000153.1:0-5818 GCA_964402005.1 uncultured Eggerthellaceae bacterium | reverse complement strand
ATCCAGCTTGGAAACCGGCGGCAGCACGCCGAACGCATCAGCCGTCAGGAAGATCACCACGTCAGGGATGCGCTTCGCGCGGCCCGCCACAACGGCGTTGGGGATGTACTCGACCGGATAGGCCACGCGCCCGTTCTCGGTGATGGAGTCATCGAAGTAATCCGCCACGCGGGTGTGCGGATCCATGACCACGTTCTCGCACACGGCGCCGAAACGGATGGCGTTCACGATCTGAGGCTCGGTTTCCGGCGTGATGTTGATGGTCTTCGCATAGCAGCCGCCCTCGATGTTGCACGAGCAGTGCATGGGCAGCACGTTGTTCTCAACCGGCAGTAGATAGTTCATCGTGGAGAAAATGGACTTCTTGATCTCGCCGTTGTACTGCGTGCCCACGACCAGGATCATGTGCTCCTGGAAATTGATGACCACGGCGCACTCGGAGTTCGTGCCGTACACCTTCGGATCGAGCTTCAACTTCGGAGCTGCAAGCACAACGAAATCGGCCATGCCGAAATTCGCCATCTCCTCTTCCGTCGGGCGCACGAGCATCTGGCGGACGAACAGCGCCTGGCTTGCAAGCTCGCAAACGGCAAGCACCTTGCGCGAGAAGCGGCGGTCGGCGCCTGCGATGCCATGCACCAGGAAGACGCGCCGCTCGGACAGATAGGCCACAGCCTCCGAACGGATCTTCTCGTAGTTCTCGATCGAGATGGGCACGTTCGTCTTACCCCAGGCGATGCGGTCGTGCACGTCGGGCGTATCCACGATGAAGCGGTCGTTGGGCGAGCGGCCCGTATATTCGCCTGAAAGCACGGCCAGGCAGCCTGTGCTCGTGAGTTTGCCCTCGCCACGTGAGAGCGCCATCTCGGTGAGCGTCGCAGGGCTCGCGTCAACCGTGACCTTCTTCTCGGTATGGGCGATTCCGTACTGTTGGAGTTCAGCGTTAACAGCCATGTTGATACCTCTAATCGTTTCCCGTATGGTTCCGTGCGGCCCTCGCGGGGTCGCGTATGCAGCGCCCCGTATAATAGCCGATTTGCCGCAGCGTGATACCAAAAGCCCTTCGAATGGACAGAGCAACGGCAGAAAAGCAGAATTGCGCGGTCGCCGGCGGCCGCAACGCATCCCGAAACCAAACCTTGGCATGCTCTTCAATCCAGGAATCGCCATTCCGCCCGCAAGGCAGAATGGAATGCAAGAGCTATACGCGCCTAAACCACTCGATGGGGAGCACTCCGTCGGGGAACAGCATATACCAGCATACCGTCGCGTTGTAGACCTCAAGCGAATCGAACCATGCGCTATAAGCAGGATCTTCGCGGTGATCTGGCGCGCCGTAGCGCTCTGATAGGATCTGACCCAGACGATCGGAAACCTTAGTCGCACCATACAGGTTCAGATGACCGCCCGCATCGCGCGAATCGATCTGCCAATCAATCTCTATCAAATCAGGCTCGGTGTTCATATCGATGAAATCAACGCCCATTTCATCGGCATAGGCCTGGATGGCATTGTGCCGCGGCCTGCTCCACTCCAACGTTGCCGGTACGGCTACGATCACGGGCGTTGCACCGATTTCGCGGCAATAGTCGATTATGGAGGACAGGCACCAGCGGCTCGCACGCGGTATTTCCTCCACCTCATCGGTGGACGCCATGTAACCTGTCGTATCCGCCGGCTCGATAAGCCCCCTCATATAGAAGCCCTTGTAGTCATCCGTCCAGGTATAGGTAACCCGCGGATCCAAGTCCCGCAGCGTCAACGATTTCCAGCGGTCGTGGTACTCGAGCACAGGAAGGGCGTCCTGCAAGGCGCGCTTCGCGATATCGGTAAACGAGGTCTCCACGTGGATCTCGTTCGCCTCGATCACCACGACGCTCGGCGTTTGCTTCTGCGTCGCCCGCTTCAATAGGGTGAATGCATACGGGAGCTTCTGCGACTTCGTCGTGCACGAATACGACGCGATTCCGTAATCGCTCCACATGGCCATCGGCGAAATGCCGCTGTACGCTTTGCTGTCGCCGATGATGATGACGTCGATGGTGTTGTCGGGCTCGCCGAGCACGCCGTTTGCCGTCGCATCCAACATGCCGGCCTCTTCGCTATTGTCCTTGGGCACGAACAGGGACGACAGCAGCACGAGCAGCGCAGCTATGACAGCCAGCACGACTACGACGTGCAGCAGAGCCTTGCGGTATGTGCGTTTCGGCCGACTCAACCCATGCCTCCTAGAACTGCGCGTACATCGGGTCCACCGGATCGTAAATCGACCCGTAGGCGCCGAAGATGACGATAAACGCGAACAGGGCCACCCACACGCCCCACCGCAGCAGCGCGCCGCGCGACCCGATGGTCTCGCAGATGTTGCATCCACGCTCGCGGACGATGCCGACGACCAGCAACGCTACGGCGCAGAACGCCGAGATGCCGTAGTCGCAGGCGTCCATCAGAATCGGGAACGGAGCACCGCCCGTCAACTGATCCAGCGAGAAATTGCCCACCATGGTGCCGAACATGCTCAGCCCTGCCTCCATCCCGTTAGCACGGAAGAACAGCTCGCCCACGAAGATGACAATCAGCGTGCGTGCAATCTGGAAAGCGCGGTACGGCGCGCGGTTGCGGTCGATATGCAGACGAGCCGCCAGGCGTTGGGCAACGGGATCGATCAGGCCGCCCGCCATGATCAGCACGAAGTAGTACATGCCGAAGAACAGGTACTGCGATCCTGCGCCATGCCACAGGCCGTTGCATACCCACACGCAGAACAGCGCGATGCCGCTCACAAGCAGCGGACCGTAGCGGTTGCCGAAGCGCTTGCGCGCCTTCGCCGTCAGATTCTTGCAGGGCTTCGACAGCGACACCGGATAGTACACGTAGTCTTTCAGCCACGTGCCCAGCGTGATATGCCAACGCTGCCAGAACTCGGAGGCCGTGCGCGAGAAGAACGGCTGGCGGAAATTCTCGGGCAGCGTCACGTTGAACATGCGCCCCATACCGAGCGCGATGTCCATCGTGCCCGAGAAATCGCAATACAGTTGGAAGGTGTACAGGATCGCAGCAGCCGCGACCATACCGCCGTCGAGCTCTGCGTAATGGTCGAACACGGGCTCGACGAACGCATTCAGGCGGTCGGCGACCACCATCTTCTTCGCGATGCCGAACAGAATGCGCAGACTGCCTTGATAGAGCCCCGCACGGTGCAAAGGCTCGCCGGCCGTAAGCGCCTGGGCTGTCTGAGCGTAACGGCAGATCGGACCTTCCATGATCTGCGGAAAGAAGACCAAGAATAGCGCCACGCGGCCAAGGTGCTTGTCGGCGGCGACGGTTTCGCGGTACACATCGGCTAAATACGAGATAGCCATCAGCGTGTAGAACGAGATGCCGATGGGTATGCCGATCGTGGGTATGTCAAGCGACACCTGCACACCCAGAAGCGACAGCAACGAAGTGGCCACCTCGCCGAAGAAGACGAGGTATTTCAGTCCGATCAGCAGGGCCAGGTTCACGAGCACGCCAAGCACCAGCACGCCGCGCATGCGGCGCTTGCACGCCTGACGTATCGCCTTCTTTCCCTTTGCGGCAGCGGCGAGCTGCGCGTCGCGCTTCGCGAGCAGAGACGCCATCCATCGACCGCAGCCGTAGATGACGCCAGTCGATATCAAGACGAATACGATGAGCTTGCTGCTGAGCAACCAGAAGAACACGTAGCTGGCAACCAGCAGCACGACCCACCGCGCACGCTTCGGCAGAACGCCGTACAGAATCAGCGTGAGCGGCAGGAACCCGAACAGGAACGATAGGGAAAAATACGAGCTCATCGGTTAGGATTTAGTCCTCGTCCTCTTCCTGCAGACGCTCGACAAGCGCAGCGATCGCGCTTGCGGAATTGAAGTTCACCGGCATGATCTCCACTGCGGGAATCTGCACGTCGAATGCATCCTCGAGCTCCGCCACCAATGCAAGCATCGTCATGGAGTCGATGATGCGGTCATCGATCAGCGTCGTGCTCGTGCGCACGTCGGCATCGGGGCACAGATCCTCGAGGATCTCGATTACGGTATCCATTGCTCTTTCTCCATTCCGCCGCCCAATCGAAAGTGCGGCCGATAACAGGTTGCGTAAAAAGGTCTGCATTATTGTATAGGACTTTCAGGAAATCCTTAGCAACAGCATCCCCCATCTCGAAGAATGCATTATTCGCGCAATATACCGCGGAATAGGGCATCCCTGTTGAGCCACTTGCCCCCGACCCTGGCGGCCCACTCTGGGTGGGCCATCGGGGCCGGGGGCAAGTGGCCCAGGCCATCGGGGCCGGGGGCAAGTGGCTCAGAAGTTGTTATGCCCGAATTAGCTTTGCGGGGTGTTCAGATAGTCCGTTTCGATGCGCTGACGCACCAGGCGCGGTGCCCCTTCCCCGCCGGCCAGGTACACCGCAGGCAGATCGCGGCTTAAGAACAGCGAAACGCCCTCGGTTGCGCAGTACGCGCCCGCATTCGGGAACACGATGACATCGCCGATGCGCAGATCGCAAACCTCGACCTGTTTCACCAGGATGTCGTTCGTCGTGCACAGCGACCCGCAAATCGCCCAGGTCTTGCGCTCGCCCTCCGTACGCACCGGCATCACCGTGCACGCAGGCGGGTTCAATGCGAGCGACGGGCCGTAATAGGAAATCTGGTGCTTGCCGCCGTCGACGATGGCGTAATTCACGCCCTTGTTGCATTTCGCATCGACAACGCGCGTCGCATAGGTGCCGCAACTCGCCGCGATGCCACGGCCAATCTCGAGGATCTTCACGCCCGCAAACTCCATCGCCGCCAGCGCCTCGGCTAGCGCACTCACGAATTCGGCATCCTTTGCGCGGATCTCGTCTTCGGGGACGTCGCAGTACTCCGCAGGCAGGCCGGGGCCGTACTCGAACTCCCTCACAGCGAGGCCGCTTTCCTCCTCCAAGCTGGCAATGAACGAATCAGCCTGGCGCAGCTCGCGGCTGTACTGCTTGACGGAGTGCTTCTGCGTTCCCGAGAAGAACTGCACGCCGCAAAAATCGACGTGTGGATTATCGCGATGCTCGCGCACGATGCGCCGAACCTCGCTTGCGGCCATGCCGAATTGGCTGCCGCTCGTCAGGCGCATGAGGATGGGGATGCGTACGTTCGCCTCGCGCGCAAGCGACTCCATCAGCCCGAACTGCAGAGGAGACTCCGCAGTATAGCGATGGATCGCCGCGCCGCTGCAGATGAGCTCGCGCATGAAATCGGGGTCCTTGTTGATGCCCGAGATGACCAGCCGGCCATCGGGCACTCCGAGCGCTTGGCACGTGCGATACTCGCCCGGCGAGCACACCTCGACCGCGTCGGCGCTGCGCGCCGCAGCCTCGAGGATGAACGAGTTGGCCTTCATCGCATAGCATATGACCGTGCCATCGGGCATCGCCGTGCGCAGCTCGTCGATGCGCCGCGCAACCTCGCGCTCGTCGAACACGTAAAAGGGGGTCGGACACGATTCGACCATCTCGGCGATCAAAGCATCATCAGCCACGCAATGCCCCTTCCCTATGGCGCGCCATCTGCTACAGCCAACACTCCGAACCACTTAATCATACCATGCGCAAAATGGGGATCGAGAAGCGCGGCCCGGGAAGCCACAAGCTTGCCAATGTCTCGCAACGCACGGCGATTGCCGCGTCGCAATTCTAAAACTCCTGAGAATCCGCCATGCCGAACCCTCTTTCACACGCGCATAACAGAACGAAGGGTCCGTTGCCGCAAATTCTGTCCAGGCGGTGGACGAAAACTTCGGCGACGGGCTCCCGGGA